>NZ_JAPFCG010000014.1:0-176846 GCF_026240995.1 Pseudomonas sp. DCB_BI
CGCCGGCAAGTTGAGCGACAGGGCCAGCGCCGAACTGGCCGACACCGGCCCGCCGTGCCATCCACCGGGGTGGATGCTTCGCGGGGCAAGCCCGCTCCCACAGGTCCAACCCCGCAGGCTTGAGGCTGATGCAGTACCAGGGGAAACAATTGGCTTGCTCAGTTTCTAGAATCTAGCGCGATCCCCTGTGGGAGCAGGTGTACCCGCGAACACCGGCGGAGCCGGTGCCATGCACCGTGTTGGATTCTTCGCGGGACAAGCCCGCTCCCACAGGTACCCCCGTTGGCTTGAGGCTGATGCAGTACCTGGGGAATCAACTGGCTTGCTCAATTTCCAGAATCTAGCGCGATCCCCTGTGGGAGCGGGTTTACCCGCGAACACCGGCGGAGCCGGTGCCATTCACCGTGTTGGATTCTTCGCGGGACAAGCCCGCTCCCACAGGTCCAACCCCGCAGGCTTGAGGCTGATGCAGTACCTGGGGAAACAACTGGCTTGCTCAATTTCTAGAATCTAGCGCGATCCCCTGTGGGAGCGGGTTTACCCGCGAACACCGGCGGAGCCGGTGCCATGCACCGCACGGCCCCCTTCGCGGCACAACCCCACAATGACCGGTGTTCTCTGCGTGACCGCGCAGCCCAAGGGGCTGTGCAATCTCCCACGATTCATGCACAGGCTTCACTGATCAAGCAGATTCACCGCCCCTTGCGCCGATAGGGGAACACATCGATTACTTTCCCCTCGCGTATTGCCGCCTGCAGGCCCTTCCAGTAGTCGGCGTCATACAACTCCCCGTGCAACCGGCTGAACAACCGCCGCTGGCCGATATCAGCAAACAGGAATGGCGGAAACTCCTCGGGGAACACGTCATGCGGCCCGATCGAATACCACGGCTCGCCCGACATTTCGTCCTCCGGGTAACGCGGCGGTGGAATGTGGCGGAAGTTCACTTCGGTCAGGAAACTGATCTCGTCATAGTCATAGAACACCACTCGGCCATGGCGGGTAACACCAAAATTCTTCAACAGCATGTCACCGGGGAAGATGTTTGCCGCCGCCAGCTGCTTGATGGCCAGGCCGTAATCCTCCAGAGCCTCCAGCACCTGGCCCTCGCTCGCCTGCTCCAGGTACAGGTTCAACGGGGTCATGCGCCGTTCGGTCCAGCAGTGGCGGATCAGCACCGTGTCGCCCTCCACCGCCACCGTCGACGGCGCCACCTCCAGCAACTCGGCCAGGCACTCCGGCTCGAACTTGCTGCGCGGAAAGCGAAAATCGGCAAACTCCTGGGTATCCGCCATCCGCCCCACCCGGTCGACGCTTTTCACCAGCCGGTACTTGTCGATCACCGTGGCACGGTCAACCGTCTTCGACGGCGCAAAGCGGTCCTTGATGATCTTGAACACGGTATTGAAGCCCGGCAACGTGAACACGCTCATGACCATGCCACGCACCCCGGGCGCCATGACGAAGCGGTCGTCACTGCTGGCCAGGTGATTGATCAGGGCGCGGTAGAACTCCGACTTGCCCTGCTTGTAAAAACCGATCGAGGTATACAGCTCGGCAATGTGCTTGCCCGGCAAAATGCGCTTGAGGAAGTTGACGAATTCCGCCGGCACCGGCACATCTGCCATGAAGTACGAGCGGGTAAACGAGAAAATGATCGACACCTCCGCCTCGTCGGTAATCAACGCATCGGCCTCGATGCCGTGGCCCTCACGGTGCAACAAAGGAATTACCAAAGGCCACTGCTCGTCGCTGTTGTACAGGCGACCGACCAGGTAGGCGCCCTTGTTGCGGTACAGCACCGGCACGAACAGCTCCACGGCCAGGGTCGGGTCCTTGCACACCCAGTCGGGCAGGCATTCGCGCAGCTGCTCTTCCAGGCGGGCCAGGTCGCCGTCCAGGTCACCGTAAGGTACATCGAACGGGTAATCCGCGAAGATAGCCCGCAACATGCCCTGCAGGCCGCCAGCAAGCGTGTAGGTGCGGGTTTGCGCAGCACGCTCGCGGCCGCGCATGGACGGCCGGGTGGTGTGGATGAACATGCAGCCGTCGCTGATCAGGTCGTGGCTGAACAGGCTGCAGAACAGCGAGTTGTACCAGGTCTCGGCCAACTCGTCGTCCAGCCGCGGGTCGATCAGGTGGATGTAGGCATTTTTCACCAGCGGCCACTGTTCCACGTCCAGTAGTACTGCTGCGGCAAAGGCATGACGCAGCCAGCCGTTGACCTCAGCGACCTTTTCTTCATACAGATTGATGCGCGCGGCGGCGGCCTGCTGGATAGCCTGCCACTGCGCCTGCTCGAAGCGCTGACGTGCCCCGAGGGTGATGCGTTGGAAATGGTCGCGGTAGTCGTCGAAGCCGGCCAGGATGGTCCGGGCGATTTCGACAGCGGGCCAGGGTTGGGGCATGGCGGGCGCCTCGGTGCAAGGTGAGATAGAGAGCTTAGCCTCCCCCAGTGGATATGCCGGCGATTGGGACCCAGCAGGTTTACACCGCAAGAAAGCACAAGAATCCCCCCGCCCCCTGGCGTACACTCGCGCCCCTGCCCTGCCTCCGGAGACCGTTGTGAGCCCCATCGCCCTAGCCCGCCTGCTGACCTTGGCCGCCGTCTGGGGGGCGAGTTTCCTGTTCATGCGCATCATCGCCCCGGAACTGGGCACCATCCCCACCGCGTTCTTCCGCGTTTCCATTGCCTGCCTGGGCCTGATCGTGATCCTCGCCGCCACCCGGGTGCGCTGGCACTTCGACGGCAAGCTCGGCGCCTGCCTGGTGCTGGGCATGATCAACTCAGGGATCCCGGCGACCTTCTATTCGGTGGCCGCACAAGTGCTGCCCGCCGGCTATTCAGCCATTTTCAACGCCACCACCCCGCTGATGGGCGTACTGATCGGCGCCCTGTTCTTCCGTGAGGCCATGACCCTGACCAAGCTCGGCGGCATCTTCCTCGGTTTGTTCGGCGTCGGCATCCTCAGCGGCGCCGGCCCGGTGGCGCTGGACATGGCCCTGGTGCAAGGCGCCCTCGCCTGCCTTGCCGCCACGACCTGTTACGGGTTTGCCGGCTTCCTCGCGCGGCGCTGGATCAGCGGCCTGGACAGCCGCCTGTCGGCGTTGGGGAGCATGCTCGGTGCTACCTTGATGATGAGCCCGCTGTTCACCTGGAGCGCCCTGACCCAGCCACCGGCGAGCTGGGGCGGCTGGCAGGTATGGCTGTCACTGCTGGGCCTGGGCCTGCTGTGCACTGCCTTCGCCTACATTCTGTACTTCCGCCTGCTGGCCGAGATCGGCCCCGTCAAGGCCAGTACCGTTACCTTCCTGATTCCCGCTTTCGGCGTGCTCTGGGGCGCCTGGCTGCTGGACGAGCCTCTGTCGATGGCGCACCTGTATGGCGGCCTGCTGATCGGTCTGGCGCTGTGGATGGTGCTCAAGCCCGCCCGCCCCTGAACGACTACCCGGGCGGTTTCACCTGTGAAACCGCCCCCCTGCCAGCGTTACCAGAAATTGCCCCGTTCCCTTGCATCGCCGAACAAGTTGCGCCGTGAATGGGCATTTCCGTGCCATATAATAAACCGTGTTTTATATATAAAACACGGCGACTTTGCTCAAGAAAATCCAACCAATTAATAAATAACGATTTTTTATTTAAATGAAGGAAATCATTTAACTGGCATTGTTCATGCACTAAACGGCGTATCACCTATAAAACAGACCAGCGAGTTGATCCCATGGCTGTGAAAGAGATGTACGCAATCACCCCACAGTGGAATACGCCCCGCCTTTGCGATGCACAGGCGCCCACTGAAATCGAGTTTCGCAACGTCGGCAAAGCCTTCACGGCCAAAGGCCAGAGTGAGGCACCGTTCGCCATCCGCGGTGTCAACTTCCAGATCCGCCGTGGTGAGGTGGTGTCGATCATCGGCCCGTCCGGCTGCGGCAAAAGCACCATCCTCAACATGGGTTCGGGCCTGTATCGCCCCAGCGAGGGCGAAGTGCTGGTCAGCGGCGAACCGGTCTTGGGGCCGGTGCCCAAGGTCGCCTTCATGTTGCAGAAGGACCTGCTGATGCCCTGGCGCAGCATCCGCCGCAACGTCGAACTGGGCTTGGAGATCCAGGGCATGCCGGCCGGCCAACGCAAGGTCATCGCCGAAGATCTGCTCGGCCGTTGCCACCTGCAAGGTTTCGCCGACCACTACCCGTTCCAGCTTTCCGGTGGCATGCGCCAGCGTGCTGCCCTGGCGCGCACCCTGGCCATCGACCCGCAGGTGCTGTTCCTCGACGAACCGTTCTCGGCGCTTGATGCGCAGACCAAGATGATTCTCCAGCAAGACCTGGCACGCAAGCTCTTCGAAGAAAAGAAGACCGCGCTGTTCATCACCCATGACCTGGTCGAGGCCATCGCTCTGTCCGACCGATTGCTGGTCATGAGCCCGCGCCCCGGCACGATCATCGAGGAAATCGAGATCGACCTGCCCCACCGCGACAACCCCCTCGAGCGCCGCAAGCTACCGGAAATCGGCCCGCTGGCCGGGCGCCTGATGGACCTGTTGCAGGTCGGTGCCGACCACGAACTGCATTGATCGACGTTCACTACCCCACGGGAGTCAGCATGTTCAATACACCCTTCAAACGCCTGGTCCTCGCCGCGCTCGGCATGGCCCTCGCACTACAGGCCCAGGCCGAGCCGACCAAGGTTACCTACCTGCTACCGGCACCTCCGAGCCTGCCGGCCTTCGCGCCGTGGATCATCGCCAAGGAAAAGGGCTACTACCAGGCCCAGGACCTCGACCTGAGCTTCGTTGCTGCCAAGGGTGGCGTCGACGTGGCCAAGCAGATCGGCGCCGGCAACGCGCTGGTCGGCGGCGCCATCGGCGACACGCCGATCATCGTCCGCCCCAACGGCATCCCGGTGCGTACCGTGGCCGTGCTCGGGGGTGGCGGAGTGACCATGATCGCCACCAACGCCAGCGCCAACATTCACAGCATCAAGGACCTCAAGGGCAAGACCCTGACCGTGATGTCGTACTCCGACACCACCTACTACGCCCTGCTCGCCTCGCTGCGCAAGGCCGGGCTAGGCAAGGACGATGTCGACATCCAGGCCGCTGGCCCATCAGGTGTGTGGCAGCTGTTCTCGGCTAACAAGGCCGAAGCCATGGCCGGCGTGCCCGACTGGGTAATCAACGCCGAAGACGCAGGGCTCAATTACCAGCTGATCCCACGCGAACAGGTGTTCGAGAGCATGGCCCAGGCGATCCTCGCGTCGGACGACGCCATCGAACACCACCCCCAGGTGGTACGTGGCGTGGTCCAGGCCACCTTGCGTGGCTTGCAGGACATCATCGATGACCCCAAGGCCGCCGCCGCCACTTTCGCCCGAGCGGTACCGGCCTATGCCGGCAAGCAAGCGTCGCTGGAAAAGACCCTGCGCCTGTACGTGCAATACGTCTACGCCGGCCAGCCGGTGCCCGGGCGCATCGACCCGGCGCGCCTCGACAGCGTGCGCAGGTTCTACGTCAGCGAAGGCATCGTGCCCCGCGAGTCGCCACTCGACGAGCTCTACAGCAACCAGTTCATCGACACCCAGACCGCAGCCAAGTGAAGCCCCGGCAACCAAGGTAACCCCTGATGAAAAACCTCAACACCTCCGTGCTCGGCAGCTTTGCCCTGCTGTTGTTGTTCCTGTTGCTCTGGCAATGGGGCCCGCGCCTGCTGGGCATGCCCGAGTTCGTCATGCCACCGCTCAGCCGCGTGGTCGAAGAGAGTGCGCTGATGTGGCAGGGCAGCAGCTTGCTCGAGCACACCTTGATCACCGCGTTCGAAATCATCGTTGGCTTCGCCCTCGGCGCACTGCTCGGCGTGTCGATCGGTGTCGCGCTGGGCCTGTCGCCGTCGGCCGAGGCCATGCTCTCGCCGTACATCCTGGCCCTGCAGATCGCCCCCAAGGTGGCGTTCGCCCCGCTGTTCGTGATGTGGCTGGGTTACACCATCTACCCGAAGATCCTCATCGCCATCCTCATCGTGTTCTTCCCGGTGATGATCAACGTGCTCTCGGCCATCCGCACCGTGGACCCGGACATGATCAACCTGGTGCGCACCATGAACGCCAGCCGCTGGCAGATCTTCCGCCTGGTGGAGTTTCCCTCGGCCATGGCTGCGCTGTTCTCCGGCCTGCGCATCGCCTCGACCCTGGCGGTGATCGGCGTCACCGTCGGTGAACTGGTCGGTGGCAACCAGGGCCTGGGCTTCCTGCTGGTGGACGCCGAAGGCCAGGGCAATACCGCCGGTGTGTTCGTGGCCATCGTCATGCTCACCCTGATCGGCGTGCTGGCCTACGGCGCCGTGGTCTGGGCCGAGAAACGCGTGCTGCACTACCTCCCAAAAGCCATGCTGAGTACTTCCTGATGACCTATCACAACCTCCTCGAAGGCCGCCGCGTGCTGGTCACCGGTGGTGCCCGCGGCCTGGGCTTCGCCTTCGCCCAGGCCATTGCCCAGGCCGGTGCCAGGGTGGTGATCGCCGATATCCTCGCCGGCCGCGTGCAACAGGCCGCCTGCGAGCTGAGCGCTCAAGGCCTGGACGTCAGCGGGGTCAGCCTCGACCTCGCCGACCCGGCCTCGATCACCCGCTGCATCGAACGCAGCGTCGAACGCCTGGGCGGCCTCGATGGCCTGGTGAACAACGCCTCGATCACCAACTCAGGCGGCAAAAGCTGCGAAGAATTGGACATCGAGACCTGGGACCAAGTGATGCAGGTGAACGTGCGCGGTACCTGGCTGATGACCCGTGCCGCCCTGCCAGCATTGCGCGCAAGCGGCCGCGGGGCGATCGTCAACCTCGCCTCGGACACCCCGCTGTGGGGCGCGCCGAACCTGCTGGCCTATGTGGCCAGCAAGGGCGCACTGATCGCCATGACCCGCAGCCTGGCACGCGAGCTGGGCGGCGACCGCATCACCATCAACGCCATCGCCCCAGGCTTGGTACAGGTCGAAGCCACTGCCTACGTGCCGGAAGCCCGCCACCGCCTTTACGTCGACCAACGGGCCATCCAGCGCCCACAACTGCCTGACGACGTCAGTGGGGCCGTACTGTTCGCCCTGTCTGACCTGTCGCGCTTCATTACTGGACAAACCCTGCCGGTCAACGGCGGGTTCGTCATGCCCTGAGCAAAGGAGACCGCCATGAACGATCTTTCCGTACCACAGCAAGCGCCGAAGACCTGGGAACAACCGGCAGGCAGCGACCTGGCCGCGTGGATGCAAACCCGCATCGCCCGCTATGAAACCCGCCGCTACGACTGGGACGCGCTGAAGTTCCAGGCCGACTACGACCCCAAGTTCCGCCGCGCGCAGATGCGCTACGTGGGCACCGGCGGTACCGGCGTCGGCAGCGACATGAACACCATCCCGTCCGAGCACTTCACCTTCTCGACCATGGTCATCCCGGCCGGCCACGAGGGGCCGCCCCATCTGCATACCGACGTCGAGGAAGTGTTCTTTGTGCTGCGCGGCAAGTTGAAGGTGGTGATCGAGAAGGACGGCGAACGCTTCGAGACCATCCTTACCGACCGCGACCTGATTTCCGTGCCACCAGGGGTGTACCGCGAAGAGATCAACATCGGCGACGAAGACGCGCTGATGTGCGTGATGCTCGGCGCAAAGAAACCGGTCACCCCCACTTACCCGCCAGCTCACCCGCTGGCCTCGATCAAGCGCGGTTAAGCCCATGCCAGCGCTCACCGACACCTACGTCAGCCAGCTCCAGCACCAGTTCGGCGAACGCCTGCTGCAACTGGGCGATGGCCTGCAGGCGCTCCGCGAGGCCGGCCAGGGCGATGCGGTCGTGCTGCTGCATGGCATCGGCTCGGGCGCGGCGAGCTGGCTGCAGGTGGCCCTCGGCCTGTGCCCCCAAGCCCGAGTGATCGCATGGGATGCCCCCGGCTATGGCCAGTCCGCGCCATTGCCGATGGCCAGGCCACGGGCCAGCGATTACGCCACACGCCTGGCCGACCTGCTCGACGCGCTGGCCGTCGAACGCTGCGTGCTGGTCGGCCATTCGCTCGGTGCAATGATCGCCGCGGCCTTTGCCCAGCGCCACCCAGCGCGGGTCAGCGAACTGGTGCTGTTGAGCCCGGCCCGCGGCTACGGCGCCCGGCCTGAGCAAGGGCAGGCGGTGCGCGACAAGCGCCTGCACGACCTGGCCACGCTGGGCATCGCCCAGCTCGCCGAAGCGCGCAGCGCCCGGTTGGTATCAGCCACTGCCAGGGCCAGCGCCGTGGCGTGGGTGCAGTGGAACATGGCGCGGCTCAACCCGACAGGTTATCGCCAGGCCATCGAACTGCTGTGCGGCGACGACCTGCTGCGTTACCGCGAGCAGCATGTGCCATGCCAGGTGCACTGCGGCAGCGCCGACAGCATCACCCCCGCCGACGACTGCCGGGCACTTGCCCAGGCCCTCGCCGCGCCGTTCCACCTGATCAACGGCGCAGGCCATGCCTGCGCCATCGAACAACCCGAAACGGTGACCGGGCGCCTGGCCTGGGCACTGGACACCTCTTTCACAGGTAGCGTGCAATGAACGATACGGATGCCATGAAGGACAATCAGGACCGCTACACCGTCCCGGGCCTTGAGCGTGGCCTGTTGCTGCTGTGTGAATTCAGCCGGCAGAACCGCACCCTGACCGCCCCCGAGCTGGCCCGCCGCCTGGCCCTGCCGCGCTCGACCATCTTCCGCCTGCTGAGCACCCTGGAAGCCATGGGGTTCGTCACACGCAGCGGCAACGAGTACCGCCTGGGCATGTCGGTATTGCGCCTGGGCTTCGAATACCTGGCCTCGCTGGAGCTGACCGAACTGGGCCAACCCATTCTGGCGCGGCTGTGCGACCACCTCAATTACCCCAGCAACCTGGTGGTGCGCGATGGCCGTTCGATCGTGTATGTGGCCAAGGTCTCGCCACCCTCGGTGTTCTCCAGCGCGGTTACCGTCGGCACCCGCCTGCCGGCCCACGCCACAGTGCTGGGGCGCGTGTTGCTGGCCGACCTGAGCCTGGCCGAACTGCGCGATCTATACCCCGAGGAACATCTCGAACGGCATTCCCCGAGCACGCCGAAAACGGTAATGGAGCTGTTCGACCTGGTCCAGGCCGACCGTCTGCGCGGCTATGTGCACGGCGAGGGCTTCTTCGAATCGACCATCTCCACCCTGGCCTCGCCAGTGCGCGATGCCAGTGGCCGGGTAGCTGCCGCGCTGGGCCTGACCATTCCCACGGCACAGGTGGGCCACATCAACTTCGACAGCCTGCTGGGCCAGGTGCGCGGCAGCGCCGACGAGCTGTCGCGGCTGCTCAACTACCGACCGGGCGCAGGCCAGGTCACCGCGCTGATGAGGGACTGAACATGAACCTCTACCAACTGCACGACAGTACCGCCATTGTTACCGGCGGCTCGTCCGGCATCGGCCTTGCCTGCGTCGAGCTACTGCTCGACGCCGGCGCCCGCGTGGCTTTCTGCGGCCGTAGCGAGGACCGCCTGCGCAGTACCGAAGCCAGCCTGCGCCAGCGCTTTCCGCAGGCCCAGTTGCTAGCCCAGGTGTGCGACGTGCTCGACGCCGAAGCCGTTCAGGCCTTCGCCGCCGCCAGCCAGGACGCACTGGGCCCGGCACAGGTGCTGATCAACAACGCCGGCCAAGGCCGCGTCTCGACCTTCGCCGATACCAGCGATGCCGCCTGGACCGAAGAGCTGCAGCTCAAGTTCTTCTCGGTCATCAACCCGGTGCGTGCCTTCACAGCTCAGCTGCAAGGCCAGCCCGGTGCATCGATCGTATGCGTCAACTCGTTGCTGGCCAGCCAGCCCGAACCCCACATGGTGGCCACCTCGGCGGCTCGCGCCGGGCTGAAGAACCTGGTGCGCTCGATGGCTTTCGAATTCGCCGAACAGGGTATCCGGGTCAACGGCATCCTCATCGGCCTGGTCGAGTCCGGGCAGTGGCGGCGGCGCTTCGAGGCCCGTGACGAGCGTGCGCTGGACTGGGCGCAATGGACCGCCCACCTGGCCCGTCGCAAGCAGATCCCGCTGGGCCGCCTGGGCCTGCCCAAGGAAGCCGCCCAGGCCATCCTGTTCCTCGCTTCGCCATTGTCGTCCTACACCACTGGCAGTCATATCGATGTTTCTGGAGGCTTGTCCCGCCATGCGTAACGAAAACACCGTCACCGTCGGTGCCGTGATCACCGCGTTCCTCGAACAGTGCGAGGTCAAGGCCGCGTTCGGCGTAATCTCGATCCACAACATGCCGATCCTCGACGCCTTTGCCGTGCGTGGCAACATTCGTTTCGTGATGGCCCGTGGCGAAGCCGGTGCCACCAACATGGCCGATGCCTATGCCCGCAGCGTCGGCGGCCTGGGCGTGTGCCTGACCTCCACCGGTACCGCCGCAGGCAACGCCGCCGGGGCCATGGTCGAGGCGCTCACGGCCGGCACCCCGCTGCTGCATATCACCGGGCAGATCGAAACCCCCTACCTGGACCAGGAACTGGCTTACATCCACGAAGCCCGCGACCAGCTGACCATGCTCAAGGCGGTGTCCAAGGCGGCGTTCCGCGTGCGCAGCGTGGAAACCGCACTGAGCACCCTCAAGCTGGCCGTGCAGACTGCCCTCACTGCGCCCACCGGACCGGTCAGTGTGGAGATCCCGATCGACATCCAGTCAGCATTGATCCCGATGCCCGGCGACCTGTCGCCACTGCCGATCCCGGTCGCCGCACCGGCCCCGGAAGCCCTGGACCTGGTCGCCGAACGCCTGGCCAGCGCCACCCGGCCCCTGCTCTGGCTCGGCGGAGGCGCCCGGCATGCCGGTGTGCAGGTCAAGCGCCTGCTGGACATGGGCGTCGGAGTGATCACCTCGACCCAGGGCCGTGGCGTGGTCAACGAAGACGACGAACGCTGCCTGGGCGCGTTCTCGCAGAACAAGCTGGTCGAAGGTTTCATGCAGACCTGTGACGCACTGGTGGTCGCCGGCTCGCGCCTGCGCAGCAACGAAACCTTCAAGTACGCCCTGAAACTGCCACGCACCACCCTGCGCATCGACGCCAACCCGGCCATCGAAGGCCGCAGCTACCCCAGCGACCTGTTCATCTGCGGTGACGCCGCGCTGGCCCTGGAGGGCCTGGCCGACCGCCTGCAGGGCCGCCTGAACATCGACCCGGCGTTCATGGCCGAACTGAAGGCCGTGCGCGCTGAGTCGCGCAAGCAGCTGGTGGCTGACCTCGGCCCTTACTCGGCCATGGTCGAGCAGTTGCAGGCGCAGACCGGGCGCAACTTCACCTGGGTACGCGACGTGACCCTGTCCAACAGCATCTGGGGCAACCGCCTACTCAATCTCTACCACCCGCAAGCCGGCGTGCATGCCCTGGGTGGCGGCATCGGCCAAGGCCTGGCCATGGGCATCGGCGCCGCCATCGCCGCCGCCGAGACCGCACCGGGGCGCAAAGTGTTCGCCCTGGCCGGCGACGGTGGCTTCATCCTCAACCTGGGCGAGCTGGCAACCCTGGTGCAGGAAAAAGCCAACGTAGTGATTCTGCTGATGAACGACCAGCGCTACGGGGTGATCCGCAATATCCAGGACGCCATCTACGGCGCCCGCCATGCCTACGTCGAGCTGCACACGCCCGACTACGCCAAGCTCGCCGAGTCCCTGGGACTGAAACACGGCCTGGTACGCGACCTCAAGGATTTCGGCGCAGTGCTCGACGGCGCGCTGGGCAGCGATGGGCCGTTCCTGCTGGAAGTCGACATGCTCAGTGTCGGCCCATTCGCCACCCGCTTCGCCGGCCCGCCTAACAGCGAAACCCGCTCGCAGAAAGCCACCGCCGCCTGAGGACCCGCCCATGCTGCATATCACCATGATCGGCTGTGGCGCCATCGGCGTGGCCGTGCTGGAACTGCTGGAGCATGACCAACACATGCAGGTAGACACGGTCATCGCCTCGCCCGGCTCCGAAGCGCTGGTCAGGCAGCGCCTGGCCCGCCTGCGCCGGCCGCCGCAGGTGCTGACCGGGCTGGCGGCGGACGCCCGCCCCGACCTGCTGCTGGAGTGCGCCGGTCACCGCGCCGTCGAACAGCACGTGCTACCGGCGCTGGAGCGTGGCATCCCATGCCTGGTGGTCTCGGTCGGTGCGTTGTCCGAGGCGGGCCTGGTCGAGCGCCTGGAAGCGGCAGCGGCGCGCGGCGACACGCGCATCGAGCTGCTGCCCGGCGCCATCGGTGCCATTGATGCGCTGTCGGCTGCCAGAGTCGGCGGTCTGGACAGCGTGGAGTACACCGGGCGCAAGCCGGCCCGGGCCTGGAAGGACACCCCGGCAGAGCAGGCCTGCGCCCTCGACAACCTGCGCGAGGCTACGGTGATCTTCCAGGGCAGTGCGCGAGAAGCCGCCCGCTTGTACCCGAAGAACGCCAACGTCGCCGCCACCCTGTCACTGGCCGGGCTTGGCCTGGACCGCACCTGGGTGACCCTGGTCGCCGACCCGCACAGCGAAGATAACGTGCACCAGGTCAAGGCCCGCGGAACCTTCGGCGGCTTCGAAATCAGCTTGCGCGGCAAGCCGTTGCAGGCCAACCCGAAAACCTCGGCGCTGACCGTCTACAGCGTGGTCCGCGCACTGGGCAACCATGCCCATGCCATTTCCATCTAGGAGATCGCCATGACTCTGGAACAAACCTTACCGGTGTGCATCGCCGGCACCTGGCGCCTGGGCGGCGGCACGCGCTACGCCACCTGCTACCCGGCCACGGGTGAGCCGGTAGCCTGGCTGAATGCTGCCAGCCTGGACGACGTCGAGGCCGCCGTGCAGGGCGCGCACAAGGCCTTCCTGCACAGCGGCTGGGCGCAGCGCAAACCCCACGAACGCGCTGCAGTCCTGTACCGCATCGCTGGGCTGATCCGCGAGCGCGCCGAGGAGCTGGCGCAGCTGCAACGCCAGGACAACGGCAAGCCGATCGCAGAGACCCGCGCGCTGGTCGCCAGCGCCGCCGGTACCTTCCAGTTCTTCGCTGCTGCCTGCGAAACCCTGGAAGAAACCATCACCCCGTCACGTGGCGATTTTGTCAGCATGAGTGTGTACGAGCCGATGGGCGTGGTCGCGGCGATCACGCCGTGGAACTCGCCGATCGCCAGCGAAGCGCAGAAAGTCGCCCCTGCCTTGGCTGCGGGTAATGCCGTGGTGATCAAACCGGCGGAAATCACCCCGCTGCTGGCCCTGCAACTGGCGCGCATCTGTGACGACGCCGGCCTGCCCAAGGGGCTGATCAGCGTGCTGCCGGGCAAGGGTTCGCTGCTCGGCGACGCGCTGACCCGCCACCCACTGGTCAAGCGCGTGTCGTTCACCGGCGGCACCAGCACCGGCAAGCACATTGCTCACATCGCCGCCGACAAGATGATGCCGGTGTCACTGGAGCTGGGCGGCAAATCGCCGACCATCGTGCTGGATGACGCCGACCTCGACCACGCGGTAGCCGGGGTGCTCTACGGCATCTTCAGTTCCTCGGGCGAAGCCTGCATCGCCGGATCCCGGCTTTTCGTCGCCCGCCCCTTGTACGAGCCGTTCATGGCCCGCCTGACCGCCGCCGCCGCGCAGCTGCGCATGGGCGACCCAGCCGACGAGCGCACGCAGATGGGCCCGCTGATCAGCGCCGCGCACCGCGAGTCGGTGGAGCGTTACGTGGCCCTCGGCCTGGCCGAAGGGGGCCGCCTGCGCCTGGGTGGCCAACGCCCGGCCGGCGGCCTGTTCGATCAGGGGTTCTTCTACCCGCCGACCATTCTCGAGGGCCTGGGCAACCAGCAGCAGGTGTGCCAGGAAGAAATCTTCGGGCCGGTGCTGGTGGCCATGCCTTTCGATGACGAGCAAGCGCTGGTCGAACAGGCAAACGACAGCCTCTATGCCTTGGCCGCAGGCATCTGGAGCCGCGACTACAAGCGCGCCTGGGCACTAGGGCGCAAGCTGCAGGCCGGTACGGTGTGGATCAATACCTACAAGCAGTTTTCCATCTCGACACCCTTCGGCGGCTGGCGTGACAGCGGCCTGGGCCGCGAGAAAGGCCGCCTGGGCATCCTGCAGTACATGGAACAGAAAAGCCTCTACTGGGGCATGAACGAACAGCCGCTGGCCTGGGCCGGCGTGGAGGCAGGGCAATGAGCGTATTGGGCATCGACGAAGTCACCTACGGCGTGGAGGACCTGGCCACCAGCGCCCGTTTCTTCAGCGACTGGGGCCTGATTCAGGTCAGTGCTGCTGACGATGAAATCGTCTTCGAAACCCTCAATGGCTGCCGCGTGGTCCTGGCAAGGACTGACAAACCCGGCCTGCCGCCGGCCATCGAGCCGGGCTCGACCGTACGCGAAGTGGTCTGGGGCGTGGAAAGCCAAGCCGACCTTGCCCTGTACAGCCAGCGCATCGCCAACGACCCGGGTTTCGTCGAAGGCAATGGCCGTATCGGCTGCACCGACCCCAACGGCCTGGCGATCCGCCTGCAGGTGACCCGCAAGCGCCCGCTGGAGCTGGAATGCAGCGGCCACAACACCTGGCAGACCAAGGGCCGCATCAACAAGCCGGCGCCGGTCTACGAGCGCGCCACGCCAATCGAAGTCGGCCACGTGGTGTTCTTCGTCACCGACGTCAACGCCTGCGAAGCCTTCTACCACGAGCGCTTCGGCTTCCAGGCCTCGGACCGCTACCCGAATCGCGGGGCCTTCCTGCGCACGGCCGAGGAAGGCGGCCACCACGACCTGTTCATGCTGCAGCTGCCGGCCCCGCGCGCCGGGCTCAACCACGTGGCGTTCACCGTGCGCGACCTGCACGAAGTGTTTGGCGGCGGCATGCATATCTCGCGTTGTGGCTGGGCTACCGAGATCGGCCCGGGCCGCCACCCGGTGTCGTCGGCGTTCTTCTGGTACTTCAAGAATCCGGCAGGCGCCCTGGTGGAGTACTACGCCGACGAGGACCAGCTGACCGCCGACTGGCAACCCCGCGAATTCGAACCGGGGCCGACGGTGTTCGCCGAGTGGGCGATCGCTGGCGGCATCGACGGCAACACCCGGCGCCAGCAGCACGCTGAAGCGCCGCAAGGCAAATTCCTCACCGACAAACCGAAGAACGATTGAGGGCCACTCCATGAGCAGCACCGAGCTTTACCTGCAACCCCACCAGGCGCGCAAGCGCCCCAACACGCCGTTCGAGGACCTGCTCGGCGACTCCATCGAGCGCGCCTACGGCAACGGCGTGAGCCAGCTGGGCGAACTGCTCGCCCACCTTAACCTGGCCGGCCCGCCCTGCCCGCTGACCAGCGGCGAATGGACCGAAGACGCATTCAAAACCCTGATGGCACGGCTGGGCGAGTGACCCGCTGGAGGCAGAACAAGATGAACATGCATGTAACCGTCGACCCTGTTGAACACCATCTGGCCAATGGCCTGAAAGACCTCTGGTTCCCGGTCCTGCCGTCGGAGCTGCTTGGCGAACGGCCAAGGTCGATCCGCCGTCTGGGCTACAAGATCGCCCTGTGGCGCGACAACGATGGCCACGTACACGCCCTCGAGGACCACTGCCCGCACCGCGGTGCACCGCTGTCCCAGGGCCCGGTACTGGGCGACCGCCTGCAGTGCCCTTACCACGGCGTCGAAGTACGCTGCGACGGCACCGTCACCAAGGTGCCCGGCAGCCCGGGCTGCAAGCTTGAAGGCAGCCGGCCGACGCGAATGTTCCACACCCGCGAGGCGGCCGGGGCGATCTTCCTGTTCAACGCCACCGACCCTCACCTGGACACACCGCCTGAACTGGTGCTGCCCGAGCAGCTGACCTCGCCCGAATGGAGCAGCTTCCTTTGCTACACCGAGTGGAAAGGCGACTACCGCTATGTACTCGACAACGTCATGGACCCGATGCACGGCACCTACCTGCACAAAATGTCGCACTCGATGAGCGAGGGCGAGGCCACCGCTAGGTTCGTCACCCGCGACACCGAGCAAGGCTTTGTCTTCGAGAAGGAAGGCCAGCGCGGGGTCAACTTCGACTGGACCGAGTTCCTCGACAACGGCTGCCACTGGCTGCGCCTGGAAATCCCCTACCCGAAAACCGGCGGGCCGGGCGGCAACTTCACCATCATCGGCAGCTACACGCCGAGCAGCCGCGCACTGTCGGCGGTATTCCACTGGCGGGCACGGCCGCTGAGCGGCTGGCTACGCGATACCTGGCGCTTCCTCTACAAGAACCGCCTGGAAGCACGCCACTGGGCGGTGCTGGAGCAGGACCGAGTGCTGCTGGAATTCATGGAGCCTGATGCCAACCAGCGCGAGAACCTGTACCAGCATGACCTCGGCGTGGTGCGTCTGCGCCGCTACCTGAAAGGCAAGGCCAAGGAACAGCTGGCCCTGATCGAAACCCGACAACTGCCGTGAGGTGAGCGATGTCCAACGCATCCACAGTCAGCGCGCTGGTACATACCCTGCGCCATGAGGCCGACGGTATCATCAGCGTCGAGCTGCGGCCCTGGGGCGACACGGTGTTCGCCCCGTTCGAGGCTGGCGCGCACATCGACCTGCACCTGCCAAACGGCCTGGTGCGCAGCTATTCGCTGCTCAATTCGCCCAGCGACCAAGGCCGCTACGTGGTCGGCATTCTGCGCGACCGCAGCAGCCGCGGCGGCTCGCGCTACGTGCACGAGCAACTGCGCGTGGGCACGCAGCTGATCATCTCCCAGCCGCGCAACAACTTCGCCCTCGACACCCGCGCCAGCCACAGTGTGTTGGTGGCCGGCGGCATCGGCATCACACCGATCTACTGCATGTTCCGCCAGCTGCTGGCATCAGGGCGCTCGGCCGAGTTGATCTACTGTGCCCGCTCGCGGCGTGAGGCAGCATTGCTTGAACCGCTGGCGGAACTGGGGGCGAAGGTGGTGTACCACTTCAACGACGAGAAAGGCAGCTTGCCGGACCTGGCTCACTACCTGGCAGGGCGCAGCCCCGACACGCACTTCTACTGCTGCGGGCCCACGCCAATGCTCGACGCGTTCGAGGCAGTGTGCGAGCAGCTGGGGTATGCAAACGCGCATATCGAGCGCTTTACCGCCGTGGAAGTGGCAGCGGCTGCAGATGCCCTGGACCACTACAGCGTCGAATTGAGCAAAAGTGGCAAGACGCTGAGTGTGGAACCTGGCCTGAACCTGCTGGACGTGTTGCTCGAGGCCGGTTGCGATATCGACCATAGCTGCCGTGAAGGCGTGTGTGGCTCGTGCGAGACACGGGTACTGGAAGGCGATATCGACCACCGCGACGGCGTGCTGAGCAAGGCCGAACGTGCGGCCAATGGGTCAATGATGGTCTGTGTGTCGGGCTGCAAGAGCCGGCGCCTGGTGCTCGATCTCTGAAACAATGATGGGTTCTTCGCGGGCTTGCCCGCGAAGGGGCCAGTGCAGACAACCGCAAAACCAGAACGATAACACCACCCTCAGTTCTCGCTTCCAGCCATCCCTCAAAACACCCCTCAAGGCGGTGAGGGCCTGCTGCTGCCTGCGAAAGCTGCTCCCACCTTGCAGGGCACAACATGAACAGATACCTGATCACCCTTGGTCTGCTCGTCACCACCAGCTCTACCCTGGCCTCCGAACCCGGCCCGGCGGCACCCGATCAGCCGCCCAGCACACGCAAGCCGTTCCCGCATATCGCCTGGCGCAGCGACGACGGCCAGAGCAGCCTCGACATCGGCGGCGCCCTGCGCGTGAACTATCGCGACGAGCACTGGGACACCACGGAGAACAATGGCCGCTTCCTCTTCGACACCTTCCGCCTCGATGTTCAGGCCAGCCACCGCCGGCTGTTCAGTGATGTCGGCTACTGGTTCCAGGACGACGGCAAGCATGCCATCGACCGCGGCTTCGTCGGCTACCGCATCAACCCCGAGTCCAACCTGCAACTGGGCGCACCTTTCAAGCCCTTCGGTCTTGAGCCCTACCCACAGTTCGGCTGGAGCTACCACATCCCGTTCTTCATGGGCTACGGCGTCAGCGCAGGTACGGGGGTGAAATACAGCTACAAGGACAGTGCCTGGGACCTGCAGCTGGGTTACTTCCCACGCATGCTGCCAACGGGCATCCGCTACTCGCCTGAAGTCGGCCGCTTCAGCGACCTGGACGACAATGCCGTGGCCATCAGCCAGTCGCGCCAGGACAACGAAAAGCGCAACCAGGTCAATGCCCGCATCGCCCGCACCTTCAACGGCGACGGCTGGAAGACCGAACTCGGCGCGTCGCTGGCCACTGCCGAACTGTATAACGCCACCACCCATGACGATGGCGACTACTGGGCAGCAGGTGTGCATGCACTGGTCAACCGCGGCAACTGGACGGTCACCGGCCAGGCCATCCGCTACGCGTACGATCCGCGTAACCCGGCGGGTGTCAGCGACGACGCGGTGCTGATGGGCGGCAACGGCCTGACCCCGGCCTACCTGATCGCGTCGAAGGCGACCATTGCCGCGCTCAACGTCGGTTATGACGTGTACAC
Organism: Pseudomonas sp. DCB_BI; assembly: GCF_026240995.1. Classification (NCBI taxonomy): domain Bacteria; kingdom Pseudomonadati; phylum Pseudomonadota; class Gammaproteobacteria; order Pseudomonadales; family Pseudomonadaceae; genus Pseudomonas; species Pseudomonas sp. DCB_BI. The sequence goes on from NZ_JAPFCG010000014.1 coordinate 18,543, forward strand.
GCCGGGCTTGGGGCGGCTCAAGAAGGTCAAGCTGTACACCGACTACAGCCGAATGATGAAGGACAAGCACGACTGGGATGATTCACAGATGTTCACCGTGGGCATGCAGTTCCTGGCAATGCCGGTCATGGCCTGGGTCGACCTGACCTGGGCGCGCAATGCCAACCCGTTTGGTGGGGCGGAGAACGGCACTGGGTGGACCAGCACCAGCTCGGTGGGCAGCAATGACTGGTATTACCGGACCAACATCAACATCGGCTATTACTTCTGAATCGCTGGGGGCGCTTTGCGCCCCTTTCGCGACGCAAGGCGGCTTCTGCAACAGCCCTGCGTATGCCGAACAGTGCGGGTTCAAGAATATCGCAGACAGGGCGACAAAACGGCTTTAGGATAAGCCCCCATTCAACTCACCTGTCACCTCATGCCCTCCGACTACAAGATCGTGCTCTGGCGCCTTGAGCAGGACGCCCACGGCTACCCGCCGGCCTCGGTCGAAGGCCTGTGGGCAAAACGCACCGCAACGGGCTTCCAGGTCGATAGCCTGCCCTTTTACACCTACGGTATCGCTCCCGGCGACATCATCGACACCACCGAGGACGGTGAGCAATCCTGGTTCGCTGCCCTGCAACAGAGCGGTGGCGCTTCGGTGTTTCGCGTTCGGGTGAAGACCGCCGCCGAACTGGAACAGGTACGCACGGCCATCGAAGAGTTCGGCTGCCCGTGCCAGGCCGAACCGGCCGTGAGAATGCTGGCCGTCGAAGTCCCGCCAGCGCTCGCCCTCGACACCCTGCTCTACTACCTGCTGACCCAGCGCGAAGCCGGCACCCTGGACTTCGAGGAAGGCGTGTTGCGCCACACCATCCCCGAAGAATTCCGCTAGGCGTTACGCCTCGGCCAGCCGCGCCGCCGGCTTGCGGAACACGAACAGCAGGCCGATCACGATCAGCCCCATGCCCAGCAGGCTCAGCGGCGCCAGTCGGTTACCGAAGATCAGCAAGTCCATCACCGCAGTCACCGCCGGCACCAGGTAGAACAAGCTGGTGACGTTGACCAGGTTGCCCTTGGCGATCAACCGATACAGCAACAGGGTCGCCAGCAGCGACACCACCAGCCCCATCCACAACAGCGCGCCGACGAAGCCGCCGGTCCACTCCACGTGCAGCGGTTGCAGCGGTGCGAACACCGCGCACAGGGCGAAGCCGGCGATGTACTGCAATGGCAGCGTACCCATTGGGTTGTCGGTAATGCGCTTCTGCAGGATCGAGCCAAAGGTCATGCTGGCCAGCGCCAACAGTGCGAACAGCATGCCGAGCAGCGATACCCCACCCAGGTTGATGCCTTGGTAGACCACCATCACCAGTCCGCCAAGCCCCAGGCCCAAGCCGAACAACCGGCTCCAGGAGCGCTGGCGCTCCATCAGTACCACGGTAAGGATCGGTTGCACGCCCATCACCGTGGCCATTACGCCGGGGGTGACATGGGTGTTGAGCGCTAACAGGTAGAAGATCTGGTAAGCGCCCAGCAGCACGCAGCCGGTTCCCAGGGCGCGCAGGATGGCCCCGCGACTGCGCGGCCAGCGCAACCCCAGTAACGGCCCGATCAGCAGCAGGCCAGCCAGGGCCAGGGCCGAGCGCAACAACAGGAATGCGAACGGGCTGGCATGCGCCAGGCCCAGCTTGGAGACGATCGCGCCGCTGCTCCACAGCAGTACGAACAGGCTGGTAGTGGCCGCCGAGGCCACGGATGCTTTGTTGAAAACAGACATGTATTGCCACCTGGTATAAGGCGAAGAAGCCAGACGGCCAGCGTGCGCTTCAGCGGAGGAAGGCGCCGACCGTGTTCAGTAGGTTGCGTGTGCGAAAGGCTGCGGCAAGAAGCCGCTCAGCCCAGCACGACCACGCAAAGCGGCGGAGCTACGCCGCCTACAACGCCACTGACAGGTGGTGGGTAGTGACTGATCATGACCGGCTGCTGGCTGCCACGCACGACCATGCCCGCGACTGGCGCGATGGCAAAGCGTGTGGTGGAAGGTTTGGCTGGCATGATCGGGTCGGTCTTCGAAGAAGGTAGGTGTTCTGGAATATAGCGGTGAATCGAGGGTTGGGCAACAGCCTGATCCGGCCCCTTCGCGGGCAAGCCCGCCGCCACAGGGACCGCGCAGGGTGCAAAGTTGGCGCGGTCCTGGTGGGAGCGGGTCTACCCGCGAAGCGCCCAGGCCTGCCTTAGAACAACCAGCGGTAAAGCAGGTAAGCCACCACCACCGCCAGCACGGGCCGCAGTACGCGGTAGGCCTTGGGGTTGGCGCGCTTGAACTGCTTCACGTGGGTGCTGATCTTGTTGCTGAAGCGCTTGCTCCAGGCATACGCCTGGTTGATCCCGCCCACACGCTCGTCATCGGTGTTCTGCGGCGCGGTAGCGCGGCCCAGGAAGGCGCTGACCTTGCGGTTGATACGGGTCATCAGCGGGCTGCTCAGCGGGCGTTCGATGTCGCAGAACAGGATCACCCGGGTGACATCGGTCTCGTTCTTGACCCAGTGCACGTAGGTTTCGTCGAACATCACGTCTTCGCCGTCACGCCAGGCGTACTGCTCACCATCGACGTAGATGCGGCAGGCGTCGGAGTTCGGGGTGGACAGCCCCAGGTGGTAGCGCAGCGAACCGGCAAAGGGGTCGCGGTGCGGGTTCAGATGGCTACCGCCGGGCAGCAGGGCGAACATCGCACCCTTGACGTTGGGGATACTGCTGACCAGTTCGACAGTACGCGGGCACAGGGTTTCGGCCGAAGGCAGGGGCTTGTCGTACCATTTCAGGTAAAAGCGCTTCCAGCCCTTTTTGAAGAACGAACCGAAACCGGCGTCGTTGTCTTTTTCGGCAGCGCGAATGTAGCCCTCGTCGAACAGACGCATGGCCTCCTCGCGGATTTCCTGCCAGTTGTCCTTCAGCACATCCAGCTCGGGGAAACGCTGCCGGTCCAGGTAAGGCTTGGACGGCACGCCGGAGAACAGGTACATCAAGGCGTTATACGGGGCAAACAGCGCCGAATGGTTGACGAACTGGCGCAACACCGGCAGGCGAGCCTTGCCGCGCAGGTGCACGAACAGCACACTGCCGAAAAACACCAGCAAGACACCCGCCTTGGCTGCAAAGGAAAAGGTCATGCTTTCACTCCTTGGAGAAGAGCCAGGGCTGCGCGGCCTGCTCTCCGGAAAATCATCCTGCCATCATAAACCGATCCCGCCGAGGTAAAAACAGCCCGGGCGGGATCGCATTCATGAAGATTTTGCAATAAACCTGGCCGCCGAACATTGCGCGGCGTCAGCGGCAAGGCCGATTACTGCTGGTTTTCCTGCTCGCTGAACAGGTCGCTGAACAACATGCTGGACAGGTAGCGCTCGCCGGAATCCGGCAGGATTACGACGATGGTCTTACCCTGCATTTCCGGTTTTTCCGCCAGGCGAACGGCCGCGGCCATTGCCGCGCCACAGGAAATGCCGCAGAGGATGCCCTCTTCCTGCATCAGGCGAATGGCCATGGCCTTGGATTCTTCGTCGGTTACCGTTACCACCTGGTCGACGATCGACAGGTCGAGGTTTTGCGGCACGAAGCCAGCACCGATGCCCTGGATCTTGTGCGGGCTGGGCTTGAGCTCTTCACCGGCAAGGGTCTGGGTAATCAGCGGCGAGGCTACCGGCTCTACCGCCACCGAAGTGATCGCCTTGCCTTGGGTATGCTTGATATAGCGCGAAACGCCGGTGATGGTGCCACCGGTACCCACGCCTGCCACCAGCACGTCGACCGCGCCGTCGGTGTCGTTCCAGATTTCCGGGCCAGTGGTCTTTTCGTGAATGGCCGGGTTGGCCGGGTTTTCGAACTGGCCAGGCAAGAAGTACTGGGCCGGGTCGGAGGCGACGATTTCGTTGGCTTTCTCGATGGCGCCCTTCATGCCTTTGGCCGGGTCGGTCAGCACCAGCTCGGCGCCCAGCGCCTTCAGCACCTTGCGCCGCTCCAGGCTCATCGAGGCAGGCATGGTGAGCATCAGCTTGTAGCCACGGGCGGCGGCGACGAACGCCAGGCCGATGCCGGTGTTGCCCGAGGTCGGCTCGACGATGGTCATGCCCGGCTTGAGCTTGCCGCTGCTCTCGGCATCCCACACCATGTTCGCGCCAATGCGGCACTTGACCGAATAGCCCGGGTTGCGCCCTTCGATCTTGGCCAGGATGGTTACCCCGCGCGGGGCGATACGGTTGATCTGCACCAGCGGCGTATTGCCGATGGAGTGGGCATTGTCTGCAAAGATACGGCTCATGGCAGGGGTCCTTGGCATGAAAACAAGCAGGGAAAGACCTCAAGGGTAAGCCCGGGCCGATGGCCCGTAAAGCCTGTTAGAACTCAGCCGGGCGCATTGCGGTCAACCGCACATCCTGCCTTGGAGACACCCCGATGAGAGCCCGTTATCGCTGGCCGCTGATCGGCCTGGCCAGCCTGGTTGCGCTGCTGGTGGCGTTGCACCTGGCCCTGCCCTACCTGGTGCGCGACTACCTGAACGACAAACTGGCGGACATGGGCGACTACCGTGGCCAGGTAGCCGATGTGGACCTGGCCTGGTGGCGTGGCGCCTACCAGATCAACGGGCTGAAGATCGTCAAGACCAACGGCAAGGTGCCGGTGCCGTTGCTGGATGCACCGCTGATCGACCTGTCGGTGAGCTGGCATTCGCTGATCTACGACCAGGCCGTGGTGGCCGAAGTGACCTTCGACCGGCCCGAACTGAACTTCGTCGACGGCGGCAGCAAGCAGGCGTCGCAAACCGGTCAGGGCACCGACTGGCGGCAACAACTGGACAAGCTGCTGCCGATTACCCTGAACGAGGTGCACATCGAAAATGGCACCCTGACCTTTCGCAACTTCAATTCCAGCCCGCCAGTCGATCTCAAGGCCACCCGGCTGGACGCCAGTATCCGCAACCTGACCAATGTCCGCGACCAGAAAGGCCGGCGTGATGCCAGCTTTGAAGGCACCGCGCTGATAGCAGGCGACGCCAAGGTGGAAAGCCGTGCCACGTTCGACCCATTCAGTGACTTCGATGATTTCGAGTTTCGCCTTCGCGCCACCGGTATCGAATTACGCAAGCTCAACGACTTCGCCAGCGCCTACGGCAAATTCGACTTCAATGCCGGGCATGGCGACGTGGTGATCGAGGCCCAGGCGGAGAATGGCCGGCTCAACGGCTACATCAAGCCGCTGCTGCGCGATGTGGATGTGTTCGACTGGCAGCAGGACGTCGCGGAAAAGGACAAAGGTTTCTTCCGCTCGGTGTGGGAAGCACTGGTGGGGGCCACCGAGACGGTGTTGAAGAACCAGCCGAAGAACCAGTTTGCAACCCGGGTAGAGCTCAGTGGCAGCGTGCACAAGCAAAACATCAGCGCGTTCGAGGCGTTCTTGCAGATCCTGCGCAACGGGTTTATCCAGGCGTTCAATGCGCGCTATGAACAACCGGCGCCAAAGTCTGACTGAATGGACGTGACGGGCCATTCAGGGACTGAATACCCGGTCTGCGTTTGCAGCTGCCCATGCTCGCGTTATAGTCGTTGGCAAATCACCATCAAGTGTTGCCCGTTCTGGCTGGCCGGCGGTAGGGCCAAGGCAGGCAACCCGCAGAGGACCAAGCCCATGAAGTTCGAAGGCACCCGCGACTACGTCGCCACAGACGACCTGAAACTGGCAGTAAACGCGGCCATCACCCTCGAACGCCCACTGCTGGTCAAGGGCGAACCCGGCACCGGCAAGACCATGCTCGCCGAGCAACTGGCAGCCTCTTTCGGTGCACGCCTGATCACCTGGCACATCAAGTCCACTACCAAGGCTCACCAGGGCCTTTACGAGTACGATGCGGTCAGCCGCCTGCGTGACTCGCAGTTGGGCGTGGACAAGGTCCACGATGTGCGCAACTACCTCAAGAAGGGCAAGCTGTGGGAGGCCTTCGAGGCCGAGGAGCGGGTCATCCTGCTGATCGATGAAATCGACAAGGCTGACATCGAGTTCCCCAACGACCTGCTGCAGGAACTCGACAAGATGGAGTTCTACGTCTACGAAATCGACGAGACCATCAAGGCGAAGCAGCGCCCGATCATCATCATTACCTCGAACAACGAAAAGGAGCTGCCGGACGCGTTCCTGCGCCGCTGCTTCTTCCACTACATCGCCTTCCCAGACCGCAACACCCTGCAGCAGATCGTCGACGTGCACTACCCGAACATCAGCCAGTCGCTGGTCAGCGAGGCGCTGGACGTGTTCTTCGACGTGCGCAAAGTGCCGGGCCTGAAGAAAAAACCGTCCACCTCCGAGCTGGTCGACTGGCTCAAGCTGCTGATGGCCGACAACATCGGTGAAGCGGTGCTGCGCGAACGCGACCCGACCAAGGCCATCCCGCCGCTGGCTGGCGCGCTGGTAAAGAACGAGCAGGATGTGCAACTGCTTGAACGCCTGGCCTTCATGAGCCGGCGCGGCAACCGCTGACAGGAGCCGGGCCATGCTGCTCAACCTGTTCAATGAAATGCGCGCGGCCAAAGTGCCGGTGTCGGTGCGTGAACTGCTCGACCTGCACCACGCCCTGCAAAAGCGCGTGGTATTCGCCGACATGGACGAATTCTATTACCTCGCCCGCGCCATCCTGGTGAAGGATGAACGCCACTTCGACAAGTTCGACCGGGCCTTCGCTGCCTACTTCAAGGGCCTGGAAAACCTCGACCGGCACATTGAGGCGCTGATCCCGGAAGACTGGCTGCGCAAGGAGTTCGAGCGCTCGCTCAGCGATGAAGAGCGTGCGCAGATCCAGTCGCTGGGCGGCCTGGACAAACTGATCGAGGAATTCAAGAAACGCCTCGAGGAGCAAAAGGAACGCCATGCCGGCGGCAACAAGTGGATTGGCACTGGCGGCACCAGCCCATTCGGCTCGGGCGGCTTCAACCCCGAGGGCATCCGCGTCGGCGACGCCGGCAAGCGCCAGGGCAAGGCAGTGAAGGTGTGGGACCAGCGGGAGTACAAGAACCTCGACGACCAGGTCGAGCTGGGCACGCGCAACATCAAGCTGGCCCTGCGCCGGCTGCGCAAGTTCGCCCGTGAAGGCGCCGCCGAAGAGCTGGACATCGACGGCACCATCGACCACACCGCCCGTGACGCCGGGCTGCTGAACATCCAGATGCGCCCGGAACGGCGCAATACGGTGAAGCTGCTGTTGCTGTTCGACATCGGCGGCTCGATGGACGCCCACGTCAAGGTTTGCGAGGAGTTGTTCTCGGCCTGCAAGACCGAGTTCAAGCACCTGGAGTACTACTACTTCCACAACTGCGTGTACGAGTCGGTGTGGAAGAACAACCTGCGCCGCACCTCGGAGCGCTATTCTACCTTCGACCTGCTGCACAAGTACGGCGACGACTACAAAGTGGTGTTCGTCGGCGATGCGGCCATGGCCCCCTACGAAATCACCCAGCCCGGTGGCAGCGTGGAGCACTGGAACGAAGAGGCCGGTTACGTGTGGCTGCAGCGCTTCATGGAGAAATTCAAGAAGATCATCTGGATCAACCCGTACCCCAAGCAAGCCTGGGAATACACCGCTTCGACCCATCTGATACGCGACCTGATCGAGGACAAGATGTACCCGCTGACCTTGCAGGGGCTGGAGGAAGGGATGCGGTACCTGTCCAAGTGAAGTTGCCTGTGCCGGCCCTTTCGCGGGTAAACCCGCTCCCACAGGTACGGTGCAGGGCTCAGGATTGAGCTATTCCCTGTGGGAGGAAGGGATGCGGTAACTGTCCAAGTGAAGTTGCCTGTGCCGGCCCTTTCGCGGGTAAACCCGCTCCCACAGGTACGGTGCAGGGCTCAGGATTGAGCTATTCCCTGTGGGAGGAAGGGATGCGGTACCTGTCCAAGTGAAGTTGCCTGTGCCGGCCCTTTCGCGGGTAAACCCGCTCCCACAGGTACGGCGCAGGCCTCAGGATTGAGCTATTCCCTGTGGGGGGAAGGGATACGGTAATTGTCCAAGTGATATTGCCTGTGCCGGCCCTTTCGCGGGTAAACCCGCTCCCACAGGTACGGCGCAGGCCTCAGGATTGAGCTATTCCCTGTGGGAGGAAGGGATACGGTAATTGTCCAAGTGATATTGCCTGTGCCGGCCCTTTCGCGGGTAAACCCGCTCCCACAGGTACGGCGTAGGCCTCAGGATTGAGCTATTCCCTGTGGGAGGAAGGGATGCGGTAACTGTCCGAGTGAAGTTGCCTGTGCCGGCCCTTTCGCGGGTAAACCCGCTCCCACAGGTACGGCGCAGGTCTCGGGATTGAGCTATTCCCTGTGGGAGCGGGTTTACCCGCGAAGAGGCCGGCAGCGTCACCGCCAACGTTCCAGATATACCTGCTGCTCGCGCCAGGCCTCGTCCTGCACCACGGCCCTGAACCGCACCACCGCACCCGGCATGCATTGCGCCAGTTGCGCCAGCGCAAGCGGCGTGAGCGCGCCCAGCCGCGGGTAGCCGCCAATGGTCTGCCGGTCATTGAGCAACACGATCGGCTGCCCGTCCGGCGGCACCTGTACGGCCCCCAGCGGGATGCCTTCGGAAATCATCGGTGCGCCCTGGTAGACCAGCTGCGGCCCCAACAAACGGATGCCCATACGGTCGGCGCGACTGTCCAGGGTCCACTCACGGTTGAACGCGTCGAACAGGCTGGTACCACTGAAATCACCCATCTGCGCGCCCATCACCAGGTCAAGCACAGGCTGCTGCTCATGGCGCGGGCGCAACGCTTCCGGCACCTCACGCAGGTTTGCCGCAGTACCGGCGAAGGCCAGTATCTGGCCTTTAGCGAGCGCAGTCCCCTGACCATCGATACCACCCAGTTCTTCCCGCACCACCGTGGCGCAGCTACCCAACACATCCTGGCCCACGAACCCGCCAGGTGCCGCCAGATACGCCCGCACACCCACTTTCGGCTGCTTAAAGGTCAACCGCTGCCCTTTGCCCAAGGCAAAACTGCGCCAAGGCATCAGCGGCTTATCATCGACCTGCGCATCCAGGTCGGCACCGGCCAGTGCCAGCACGCAATCCTGCTCCGCCACTACGCTGAGCCCCCCTAACGCCACCTCGACCACTGGCGCGCCCAGGGTGTTGCCCAACAGCCAGTTGGCCCAGTGCATCGCCACCCAGTCCAGCGCCCCGCCCTGGGTCACGCCCAGGTGGCGTACGCCGAAGCGCCCGGCATCTTGCAACTGGCACAGCGGCGTACTGGCCTCGATCTTCAATAGCTTCATCCCTGCGCCTCCGCATCACCGCCCAAGGCCAGGAATTCGCTGCGCGAAATCGCCACGAAGCGCACTCGGTCACCGGGTTGCAACAAGCTATAGCCTTCACGCTCACGGTCGAACAACCGCACCGGAGTACGCCCGATCAGGTTCCAGCCACCCGGCGACACCGCCGGGTAAGCCGCCGTCTGCCGCTCGGCAATTCCGACGCTGCCCGCCGCCACCCGTTTGCGCGGCGTGCTCAGGCGCGGGCTGGCCAGGCGCTCATCGACCAGGCCCATGAAACCGAAACCGGGGGCGAAGCCCAAGGCAAAAACCGGGTACTCGCGCTCGCTGTGCAAGCGGACCACCTCGGCCTCGCTCAACCCGCTGCGGGCTGCGAGTACTGGCAGTTCCGGGCCGACGCTGGGGTCATACCACACCGGGATTTCGTGGCGGCGGCCACCTCTGCCGGCGTCTGGCTGCAGCGCGTCCAGTGCATGGTTTATCAGCCCCCTCGCCTCGCCCGGCGGCAGGTCGAACTGCACCATCAGCGTGGTGTAGGACGGCACCAGATCGAGCAGGTGCTTGCCAAACGCCGCCCGCAAGCGCTGGCTGGCCGCGAGGATCCACGGCATGTTGGCCTCGTCGATACGTTCAAACAGGCGCACCATCAGGCTGTCGACGGCGACGACTTCGATGCGCAAGCTCATCGCGACGCCATAGCATCGAGGGCTTCGCGAATCTGCCGCACCGCCGCCACCGAACTGTCGTTGTCGCCGTGCACGCACAGGGTGCTGGCCGCCAGCTTCAAGGCGCTGCCATCATCCGCCACCAACGTGTCGCCGCGGGCCAGGCGCACGGCCTGATCTACGACCAGCGCAGGGTCGTGGTGCACCGCGCCCGGCAAGCGCCGCGACACCAGGTGGCCACTGGCGGTATAGGCGCGGTCGGCGAACGCTTCGAACCACAGCGGCACGCCGATTTCATCGCCCAGGGACTGGGCGGCGCGGTTGTCAGCCGTGGCCATCAACATCAGCGGCAGGTTGCTGTCGTAGGCCGCCACCGCCTCCAGCACAGTACGCAGCTTCAGCGGGTCGGCCATCATGTCGTTGTACAGCGCGCCATGGGGCTTCACGTAAGCCACGCGAGTACCCAGCACTTTGCAGATGCCGTCCAGCGCACCGATCTGGTAGTGCAGCAGGTCGCGAATTTCCTCGGCGCTGCAGGCCATGGAGCGGCGGCCAAAGCCGACCAGGTCCGGGTAGGCCGGGTGGGCACCGACGGTTACCCCGTGCTCCAGCGCCAGGGCCACGGTGCGGCGCATGATACCGGGGTCGCCGGCATGGTAACCGCAAGCGATGTTGGCGCAATCGATGTACGGCATGACCTCGACATCCAGGCCCATGCGCCAGCTGCCGAAACTCTCGCCCATGTCGCAATTGAGTAGCAGGGGTTTCACCACACGGCCTCCGTTGTTGTTGTGCATATGCCTACCTTACCTTGCCTGCAGCTGTTTGCCGCGTGTTTCCGGCAGGCTCAATGCCGCCACGATCACCACGCCATAGGACACCGCAGAAAACACCCCTATGCCCACGCCCAGCGGCACCTTCTGGCCGAGCACGCCGATAAGCAGCGGGAACAGCGCCGCAATGACCTTGCCGATGTTGTAGCAAAAGCCCTGCCCTGAACCGCGGATGCGCGTGGGGAACAGTTCGGTGAGGAACGCGCCCATGCCACTGAAGATGCCCGAGGCAAAGAAGCCCAGCGGGAAGCCCAGCCACAGCATCACCCCGTCGCTGACCGGCATTTGCGTGTACAGCAACACGATCACGAACGAGCCCACGGCAAACAGAATGAAGTTTTTCTTGCGCCCCAGCAGATCGGACAGGTACGCGCTGACCACATAACCCACATACGAGCCGACGATCACCATGGCCAGGTAGCCACCGGTACCCAGCACACTCAGGCCGCGCTCTTGCTTGAGGAAGGTCGGCAGCCACGAGGTGATGGCGTAGTATCCGCCCAGCGCACCGGTGGTCAGCAGCGACGCGCGCACAGTGGTCCAGAGCATCCCCGGGGCAAAGATTTCGTAGAAGTGCGACGGCGCCTCGGCGGCTTCCGCTGCCTTGGCCTTGCGATAAACCTCCGGGTCCTTGACCAGGCGGCGGACAAAGATCACGAAGATCGCCGGCACCAGCCCCAGCAGGAACAGCGCACGCCAGGCCTGCTCTGGCGGCAGCCAGGAGAACAGCAGCGCGTAGAGGATGGCGGTGAGCCCCCAGCCGATGGCCCAGCCGGACTGCACCATGCCCACCGCCTTGCCACGGTCCTGGGCGCGGATCACTTCGCCGATCAGCACTGCGCCTGCAGTCCATTCGCCACCAAAGCCGAAGCCCATCAGGGTGCGGGCGATCAGCAACTGCTCGTAGTTCTGGGCAAAACCGCAGAGGAAGGTGAAAAAGGCAAACCACAGCACCGTCAGCTGCAGGGTACGCACCCGGCCGATGCGGTCGGAAAGGATGCCGGCAATCCAGCCACCCACGGCCGAGGCGATCAGTGTGCTGGTGTGGATCAGCCCGGCTTCGGTGGTGGTGATGCCCCACAGCATGATCAGCGTGGGAATGACGAAGCTGAGCATTTGCGTGTCCATGCCGTCCAGGCCATAGCCGATCTTGCAGCTCCAGAAGGTGCGCCGTTGCTGTGAGTCGATGTCGCGATACCAGGCGAAAGGCCCGGACGAAGAGGGGGAACTGACCTGCTGCACGCCGGTGGGGTTCATGCTTGCCTCGGCTTGTTGGTATTGTTTTATGGGCGACCTGAAGCGTCGCGGCCTCAGCGCCATGTTCAGAGGCTGCGACGCCTGCGTCCAACGAGAAAAATCGCCGGTCTGGAACAAGAAAAACTGATCATGAACCTTCGCTTCCTCGAAACCTTTGTCTGGGTCGCCCGCCTCAAGAGCTTCCGCCTGACTGCGGAAAAGCTGTTCACCACCCAGGCCTCGGTCTCCAGCCGCATTGCGGCGCTCGAGGCCGACCTGGGGGTAAAGCTGCTGCTGCGCGACTCTCGTGGCGTCAGCCTGACCCCGGAAGGCGGCAAGGTGCTGGAATATGCCGAGCGCATGCTGGAAACCGCCGAGGCCATGAAGCAATCGCTGGGCAGCGACCGCGCCAAGGTCGGGCGCATTCGCATCGGGGTGATGGACACGGTGATCCATACCTGGATGAACGCGCTGGTGGCCGAGCTGACCGAACGCTACCCGCAGGTGGAAATCGAGCTGGTCGCCGATACCGCGCTGAACCTGCGCGAGCAGCTGCAGAAGGGCTTTCTCGATGTGATCCTGCAGACCGACCTGCTGCGCGAACAGTCGATCCGCAGCCTCGACCTGGCGCGCTATCCGATGGGCTGGGTGGTGGCCGCCGGCTCGCACCAGCACCGCGACTACGCCTCGCTGGCCGAGCTTGGGCGTGAGCGGATCATCACCTTCTCGAAGAACTCGCGGCCGCACCAGGAGGTGCTGAGCCTGCTGCAAGCTGCGGGCGCCGAGACGCCACGCCTGAACTGCGTGAACTCGGTGGCGGCGATTACCCGGCTGCTGCGTGACGGCTTTGGCATTGGCGCATTGCCGCCGGCGCTGGTGGATGCCGAGCTGAGCCGAGGCGAGCTGGTATTGCTGGGAGGGCTGCAACCGCCGTCGAGCCTGGAACTGGTGGTGGCCTGGCAGACCGGGGTGGCGCTGGTGGATGAAGTGGTCGGGGTGTGCCGGCAGGTGCTGGAGCGGTATGCGCGGGATGTGGGTGGGCAGCGGATCGTACTGGTCTGAACGACAGGCTCTGCCTGTACCAGCCCTTTCGCGGCCTGCCCGCGAGAGGGCCGGTACAGGTACAGCAGAACTTAGCGCCAGCTCTCTTTCACCACCCTGCGCCGCCCGCCAAGGATCACCCAGCCAATCCCCAACAACAGGCTTTCGACCACAAACGCCAGCACAAAACCAGCACCAACACCCCAGCCAATTGCCTCGGGCACCAGCAGAATCTGGTAGCTGTAGCCATTCAGGGTTTCTTCACGCAACTGCGGGTCAGCCTGCACCAGCACATGCCAGGTACGCTCGGCCCAGGGCCCTTGCAGCGCCTGCCACTCGTTTTCCAGCAGCTGGTTGCGGATCATCAGGCTTTCGATGCTGTTGGCATCACTGTTGAACACCGGGTCGTCACTGCTGCGGTAATGCCGCAACAGTGCTTGCAAGTCGCCATTGAAGAAGCGCTCCGCAGTCTGTTTGAAGCCATCCAGTGCTTCACGCGACTCGAACAGGTGCGCCTCGACCCGCTGGCTGTAGTCCTTGACCAGCCCCGGGACCTGGATGCCGGCCAGCAGGCCGAAGGTGAACAGCAGCAACCGCAGGTAACTTCTGAACATGCAGCGTCCTTAGCTCTGGCCGTGCGCTGTGCACTCTCCGTGCCGCCACAGGGCCCACTGACCCGGCTCGTAGCGCTGCCAGGTCTCGTTCTCGGTCAGGGCCTCGGTGGCGATCACCGTGACCACGTCGTTGGGGGTCGTTTCGGTATGAAAATCGACGATCAGGTCGACATCCTTCAAGCGTGCTGCACCAAACGGCGCACGGCGGGTAATGTGCACCAACTTGGTGGAGCAGAAGCAGAACAGCCAGTCGCCATCGCTGAGCATGCAGTTGAATACACCCTGGCCACGGTAGCCGGCACAGGCTTCGACCAGCACCGGCAGCAGCTGTTCCACCGGGACCGGCTCGGGGAAGGCGCTGCGGATGCGGTTGAGCAGGTCGCAGAAAGCCGCTTCGCTGTCGGTGTCGCCCACCGGCCGGTAGAAACTGGCCAGGCCCTTGAACTCGCCCAACTGGCCGTTGTGCGCAAAGCACCAGTTGCGGCCCCACATTTCGCGCACGAACGGGTGGGTGTTGGACAGGCACACCTTGCCGACGTTGGCCTGGCGGATATGGCCGATCACCACTTCGCTCTTGATCGGGTAGCGCTGCACCAGGTTGGCCACTTCCGACTCGCTGCTGGCGGCCGGGTCCTGGAACAAGCGCAGGCCACGCCCTTCGTAAAAGCCGATACCCCAGCCGTCACGGTGCGGGCCGGTACGACCACCACGCTGCATCAGCCCGGTAAAGCTGAAGACGATGTCGGTGGGGACGTTGGCACTCATGCCCAGCAGTTCGCACATGGCTGTGTCTCCGCTTACAGACGGGGCTCGACCCGGCCATTGCCACGCGGGGCGGCTGGCGGTGGGTCGTCACGGTAACGGTCGCGGCGCTCGGCCGCCAGCGGCGCCTGAGCAGCGAGCTGGTCGTCTTCGGCCGCCTGGCGCTGGGCAGCGGCTTCGGCTTGGGCACGGCGCTCGCGGGCGCGCTTTTCCAGCGGCCAGCGCGCCAGCACGAAAAGAAAGTACAGGCCGAAGGCGATCATTCCGTACATGGCGAAGTCGGACACCGCACGCCAGGCATTGTTGCCGACCTTGAAGGCGACATCCAGGGCGGTGATGGCGATGGCCGGGGCGAAGCTTTCCTTGGCCGGGTCGACGATGGTCGGGGTCAGCAGCAGCACCGCCAGCAGCACCCGCAGCGGTTCGCGCAGCCAGCGCCACATCCACCCGGTGAGTTTGAAGCCCACCAGCAGGCAGCCCAGGGCTGCAACTGCGTACAGGCCCCAAGCGAAGGTGTAGTCGTTCTCGATCATGGTGTTCGTGCAAGCCAGGCAAAGAGTTGCCTATGATAAACACTTTTCCGGGCGCAGGCAGTGTTTGCCTGTGGCGGCCCCAACAAGAGATCCTCAATGCCAACCAAGCCCCTACCCCCGATTGCCCAGGCCGACTCAGGTACCGACCCATACGCCTGGCTGCAACAGCGCGACACCCCCGAGGTGCTCGCCTACCTGCAGGCCGAAAACACCTACCAGGAGGCCTGCCTGGCCGACCAGGCGCCGCTGCGCGAGCAGTTGTTCGAAGAGATCAAGGGCCGCATCCAGGAAACCGACCTGTCGTTGCCCTCCCCATGGGGCCCCTACCTGTACTACACCCGCACCACCGCTGGCGACGAATATCCGCGCCACTATCGCTGCCCGCGCCCGGCCGACGGTTCCAATACCGTCGATGAAAGCCAGGAGCAGCTGCTGCTAGACCCCAACGCCCTGGCGAACGGCGGTTTCCTCTCGCTCGGTGCATTCAACGTCAGCCCCGACCACCGCCTGCTGGCCTATAGCCTCGACACCAGCGGCGACGAAATCTACACCCTGTACGTCAAGGACCTGGCCAGCGACGACGTCACCGCCCTGCCCTTCGACGACTGCGACGGCAGCCTGACCTGGGCCAATGACAGCCAGACGCTGTTCTTCGCCGAGCTGGACGACACCCATCGGCCATGGCGCCTGCGCCGCCATGCCTTGGGCAGTGAAGGCGCACAGACCGTGTTCGAAGAGCCTGACGGGCGGTTCTTCCTGCACTGCTACCGCACCAGTTCCGAGCGCCAGCTGGTGCTGCTGCTGAACAGCAAGACCACCTGCGAAGCCTGGGTACTGGACGCCGAAACCCCACAGGCGCCATTCACCTGCCTGGCGCCGCGCGTCGAAGGCCACGAGTATTTCCCCGACCATGGCCAGCTTGACGGCGAATGGCGTTGGTTCATCCGCACCAACCAGGACGGCATCAACTTCGCCCTTTACCACGCCCCGGTTGTGCCGGTGCCAAGCCGCGGGCAATGGCAAGTGCTGGTGCCGCACCGCGACGCGATCATGCTCGAAGGGCTGAGCCTGAACGCTGGCGCCCTGACCCTGAGCCTGCGCGAAGGCGGCCTGCCGATCATCGAAGTACGCCCGCAGGGCCTGCCGGCCTACCGCGTCGAGCTGCCGGATGCCGCCTACAGCCTTTACGTTCAAGACAGCCTGGAGTTCGCCAGCACACGCCTGCGCTTGCGCTACGAAGCCCTCAATCGCCCGGCCCAGGTACGCCAGCTGGAGCTGGCAACAGGGGCACAGGTGGTGCTCAAGCAAACCCCGGTGCTGGGTGCGTTCGATGCCGACGACTATGTCAGCGAGCGCCTGTGGGCCACTGCCACCGACGGCACGCGGGTGCCGATCAGCCTGGTGCGCCGCCGACAGGACGTGGGGCAGACCGTGCCGCTTTACCTGTATGGCTATGGCGCCTATGGCGAAAGCCTCGACCCGTGGTTCTCGCATGCGCGCCTGAGCCTGCTACAGCGAGGCGTGGCCTTTGCCATTGCCCATGTACGTGGCGGCGGCGAACTGGGCGAGGCCTGGTACCGCGCCGGCAAGCAGGAGCACAAGCAAAACACCTTCAGCGATTTCATCGCCTGTGCCGAACACCTGATCGCCGAGGGGGTGACTGCAGCCGATCGGTTGGCCATCAGTGGCGGCAGTGCCGGCGGCCTGCTGATCGGTGCGGTGCTCAACCTGCGCCCCGAGCTGTTCCGCTGCGCGATCGCCGAAGTGCCATTCGTCGACGTGCTCAATACCATGCTCGACCCCGAGTTACCGCTGACCGTGACCGAGTATGACGAATGGGGCAACCCTGAAGACCCTGAGGTCTACGAGCGGATCAAGGCGTATGCGCCGTACGAGAACGTGAAGGCCCAGGCCTACCCGGCGATGCTGGTGGTGGCAGGTTACAACGACAGCCGCGTGCAGTACTGGGAAGCGGCCAAGTGGGTGGCGCGGTTGCGTACGCGCAAGACCGACAGCAACCTGCTGTTGCTCAAGACCGAGATGGGGGCTGGGCATGGCGGGATGAGCGGGCGCTACCAGGGGTTGAAGGATGTGGCGCTGGAATATGCATTCGTGTTTGGCGAGCTGGGGATCGTTTGAGGTAGCTGGGCGCGCGTTGCGCCCCAAGCGCCCTCCGCTTCTGCCTGTCAATCATCGTCCACAACCGGCTTCGGCGGCTCCGGCCGCAACCCGGGCAGTGGCTGGTCCTTCGGCGGGCCGGGCACCGGCATCGGCGGCAACAAGGGCGCACCCGGCTGGCTGTCATAAGCCTTGGGCGGCGTACTCGGGGTTATCTGCGGGTATGGCGTGGGCGTCGGCGTACCCGGCGCACCGGGCACCGGCGTATTCAGCCTGGGTGGCGTGCTGGCGGCTTCGGCCATGGGCAGGCCGGCCAGCAACAGCACAGCGAGGATCGCGTGCAACATCAGCAACCTCCTGTCGGGAACCTTCCTACAGGCTACGCCTAAATCCAGGCTTGCGCCTGTCCGCCCGCCCTGCAAGCGCGCTAGACTCAATGGCATAACCGTCATCTGCCTGATCAGAACAAAGGAAACACCCATGAGCTCCACCTCTTCCGCCGCTGCCACCGCGCGCCTGGACCGCATCCTCGCCGATGCCAAGCGCGACAAGGAAATGGGCTACCGCGACAAGGCCCTCAGAATGTACCCGCACGTGTGCGGCCGTTGCGCCCGCGAGTTCGCCGGCAAGCGCCTGAGCGAGCTGACCGTGCACCACCGGGACCACAACCACGACAACAACCCGCAGGACGGCTCCAACTGGGAGCTGCTGTGCCTGTACTGCCACGACAACGAGCACTCGCGCTACACCGACCAGCAGTACTTCAGCGAAGGCTCCACCAGCACCCCGAGCATCGCCAAGGCTACGCATAACCCGTTCGCCGGGCTGGCTGGCATGTTGAAGAAAGACTGACCATCGATTCGCCCCCCGCTGCTACCGGGCAGCCCGTATAATCGCGCTTTTTTCGCGAAGGGCCCCGGTACGTGGCAAACAAACGATACAGCTGCATCGGCCTGTTCAACCCCAAGTCACCCGAAAACGTCGGCTCGGTGATGCGCGCCGCGGGCTGCTATGGCGTCAATTCGGTGTTCTACACCGGCAAACGGTATGAACGCGCCCGTGACTTCGTCACCGACACCAAGCGCGTGCACTACGACATCCCGCTGATTGGCATCGATGACCTGCAACGCATCATCCCGCTGGGCTGCACGCCCGTGGCGGTGGAGCTGGTGGAAGGTGCGCGGCCGTTGCCGGAGTACACCCACCCGGACCGGGCCATCTACATCTTCGGTCCTGAGGACGGCACGCTGAGCGAGGAAGTGCGAGAGTGGTGTGAAGAAACCATCTACATACCCACCGAGGGCTGCATGAACCTGGCGGCGACAGTGAATGTGGTGTTGTACGACCGCATGGCCAAGGGGCTGAATACCCGCTCGGGGCCCAGGTTCAAATAAAAAAGCCGCCTTTGCAGTGCCTGCACCGGCCTAGTGGCCGGCACAGCCACCACAAAAGCGGCCAGGTGCTGAGCTCCGTCAGAACAGCACCAGTCTTGCTCAGATCACGAAGCGTTGATCCAGATGGTCTTCAGCTCCGTGTATTGGTCATGGGCCCAGATTGACTTGTCGCGCCCACCGAAGCCTGACTCCTTGTAGCCACCGAACGGCGTGGTGACATCACCTTCGCCGAAGCAGTTGACCGTCACCACGCCCGCGCGGATTTCACGCGACAGGCGCAGCGCATTGCGCAGGCTGCCGGTGTAGGCCGAAGCCGCCAGGCCATAGACGGTATCGTTGGCCAGCTCGATCGCCTCGTCGATGGTCTCGAAGCTGGTCACGCTCAGCACCGGGCCAAAGATTTCCTCGACGAACAGCTTGTTGTCACGGCCAACGTTGTCGACGATGGTCGGCTGCACGAAGACGCCTTCCTCGGTTTCGCCACCCTGAACGATGCTGAGTTTCTGCTCGGCAGCGTATTCCAGGTACGACTTCACCTTTTCGAAGTGCGACTTGCTGACCATGGCGCCCAGGCGGTTGTCCGGGTCGAGCGGGTCGCCGAGTTTCCAGTCCTTCAAGTGCTTGGCGATCAGGCCCAGCAGCTCGTCCTTGACGTCCTTGTGGACGATCAGGCGCGACGAGGCAGAACAGTTTTCGCCCATGTTCCAGAACGCACCGGCAGTGACGAACTGGGCCACTTCGTCCAGGTCTTCGCAGTCGTTCATGACCACGGCCGGGTTCTTGCCACCCAGTTCCAGGACGATGCGCTTGAGGTTGGACTCGGCAGCGTATTTCAGGAACAGGCGGCCGGTGTCGGTGGACCCGGTAAAGCTGACCATCGGGATGTCCATGTGGCGGCCGATGGCTTCGCCCACTTCACGGCCACCGCCTGGCACCAGGTTGAACACCCCAGCAGGAATACCGGCCTCGTGGGCCAGTTCGGCCACGCGCAAGGCGCTGAGGGTGGTTTCCTTGGCCGGCTTGACCACGATCGAGCAACCGGCGGCCAGGGACGGGGCAATCTTCCACGCCAGCATCAGCAGCGGGAAGTTCCATGGCAGCACCAGGCCGACCACACCGATGGCTTCACGTACCACCATGGTCACGGCCGCGTTGCCGGTGGGCGCTGTGGCGTCGTAGATCTTGTCGATCAGCTCGGCGTGCCAGCGGATGGTGTGGATGGTTTCCGGCACGTCGACGGTCTGGCACTCGCTGACCGGCTTGCCGCTGTCCAGCGCTTCCAGCACTGCCAGCTCGTGGGCGTTGTCTTCCAGCAGTTGGGCGAACTTCTGCAGCACATGCTTGCGGTCGTTCGGCTGCATCTTCGACCAGGTGCCCGCTTCGAACACACGCTTGGCCGCGGCCACCGCGATGTTCACGTCATTGACGTCGCAAGCGGCGACCTCAGCCAGCTGCTTGCCGGTAGCCGGGTTG
The DNA here is from genome assembly GCF_026240995.1 of Pseudomonas sp. DCB_BI. Taxonomy (NCBI): domain Bacteria; kingdom Pseudomonadati; phylum Pseudomonadota; class Gammaproteobacteria; order Pseudomonadales; family Pseudomonadaceae; genus Pseudomonas; species Pseudomonas sp. DCB_BI. Next base: position 38,509 of record NZ_JAPFCG010000014.1, read on the forward strand.
CTGGTGACGAAGGTGCGGCCAGAGATGGCATCGCGGAATTCACCGTCGATGAACGCCTTGGTGCGCAGTTGCAGGTCGGCGGCGATGGCCGCGTATTGTTCCTTGCTCAGCAAATCAGCCATGTTGGCGGCCTCCTTATTTGATCTGGGCGATGGTGGCTTTCAGTTCGGTGACCACGCGCTTGAGCGCTTGCTTCTCGGCATCGTCCAGGTCGTACAGCGGCTTGCGCACGCCGCCGGTCTTCAGGCCGTTGAGGGCCACACCGTTCTTGATCGCCTGGACGAACTTGCCACCTTCGAGGAAGTCCATCAGCGGCATCATGGCGGCCATGATCTTGCGGCCTTTGTCGAAGTCCTTCTCGATCACGCAGGCCTCATACAGGGCCACGTGCTCGCGGGGGATGAAGTTGGAGCCGGCGCAGACCCAGCTCTTGGCGCCCCAGGCGAAGAATTCCAGGGCCTGGTCGTCCCAACCGCACGACAGCTGAATGTTCGGGCGGTGGATGGCCAGGCGGTGCAGCTGGGCCATGTCACCGGAGCTTTCCTTGATGGCAACGATGTTCTTCACGTCGGCAACGGCGTCGAAGAACGCTTCGCCCATGCTCACGCTCATGCGGCCTGGGTAGTTGTAGAGCATGATCGGCAGGCCGGCGGCGGCGTCGACGGCTTTGACGTGAAGGGCGATTTCCTGCTGGGTCGGCAGCGCGTACGGCGGGGTGCCGACCAGCAGCGCGTCAGCCTTGATTTCCTTGGCGTGCTGGGCGAAGGCCACGGCGTCTTCGGTGCGGATGCCGCCGGTACCGACGATCAGCGGCAGGCGGCCATTGAGCACGTCCTTGGCCTGGGCCGCCAGGTCGATGCGTTCCTGGGTGGTGTGGGCGTAGTACTCGCCGGTGGAGCCACCAATGATGACGCCGTGGATTTTCGATTCGACCAGGTATTCTAGGACCTCGGCGAACGCCGCCTTGTCGATCGAGCCGTCCGCAGCCAGCGGAGTGATTGCCGGGGTGTAGATGCCTTCGAATTTCACGGTAGGTTCTCCAGTGCGTTGCTCAGTGTTGTAAGGCCCGCAACAACCACGCTGCGGTGGGTTGTAAGGTTTCAGCTCAGCGAAGCCGCTTGCTGCAGGTTCAGGGAACGGGTTTCCGGGGCCAGCGCGACCGAGAAAGCCAGGCCGACGAAGGTCACGGCGGCGGCGGCGTACATGGTCGCGCCAATGCCGTAGCTCTCCAGCGCGATGGGGACCAGCCAGGTGCCGACGGCCGCGCCGACACGCGACATCGAGGTGCCTACGCCTACCGCGCCAGCGCGAATCTCGGTGGGAAACAACTCGTTGGGGTAGACCAGCTGCAGCACCTGGGCGCCTCCGATGAACAGCGCGTAAGCGCCGAACAGGGCGAGGATGAGCATCTCGTTGCCGTTGCTGAAAGCACCCAGGCCGAGCAGCGCCAGCCCTGACCAGAAGAAGCTGTGCAGCAGCGTGGTACGGCGCCCGATGGTGTTCAGCAGGCGGGTGCCGATGATGCAACCGACCACGAACAGGCAAGTGATGGCGACTGAACCGATGGCTGCCCAGTCCCCTTTCAGGTTGAGCGCGCCCAACACTTTCGGAGCGAAAGCGTATACGGCAAACACCGGGATCACTGAGCAGGTCCAGAACATGGTCACGAACAGCATGCGTTTGCCGTAGCCGGAGTGCAGCAGGCTGAGGAGCGACAGCTTGCGGGTCTTGGGTTCTTCCGGCAGGTTCTGCAGCGAGAAGTTGTTGCCGTACACGCGCTTGATCACCTGTTCGGCCTCGGCCGAGCGGCCTTTGCTGATCAGCCAGCGTGGCGACTCCGGTGTGCCGAGACGGATGGCGAACAGCAGCGCGCCGATCACCGCGGCACTGGCCAGCACCAGGCGCCAGGCATCCTCACCGCCGTGGCGCAGGATTGCTTCCCCGACCATATAGGCGGTGGCAGCACCGGCGAACCACAGCACGGTCAGGGTGGCCAGGCGCGGGCCACGGTTTTTCTTCGGCAAAAACTCCACCAGCAGCGATGTCGCCACGGGGTACTCGATGCCCACTGCAATACCGATGGCAAAACGCAGCAGGAACAACGCCAGTGCAGACTCCACCCAGAACTGCGCCAGCGAGGCCAGGATGAACAGGGTCGGGCCGACGAAGAACACGCGCTTGCGGCCGAAGCGGTCGGTTAGCCAACCGCCGAAGAAGCCTCCGAAGAAAATGCCGATCAGCGCCGACGCGGCGATCATGCCTTGCCAGAAACTGGTCAGGCTCAGGCCCGCAGACATCTGCACCATGGCCACGCCGATGAGGCTCAGTACATAGCCGTCAACGAACGAGCCGCCACCGGAACGCAACGTCAGCAACTGGTGAAAGTTGTTGATCGGTACATCTTCAATCGAAACATTCGGACTTGTCATTATTGTTCCTACCATTTCTGCTACATGCACATATTCAAGGCGAGCGCCTCCGCGAAACTGAAAACACTGTTCAGCCCCGGGTACCCGGTAATTACTACCGGCCATCAATTTCGGGCTGAGTGAGCCCGTGCCGGCGAATGGAATGCCGACATGTCTGTTCTATGCCTGACGTCTGCTATCGATCAGCTTTCTTTGCCAGCGCGGAACTGCCCCCACATCAGGTTGGCGTTCAAACCCAGTGAAACCAAGGGCTGCGGCGGGTTCGAGCAAGGCCCGGGGGCATTCAGCAAAAATTCGATCAGTGCGTTCTTGTCACCGGCCAGCCAGTCGGCCAGCAACTTGCCGGTGACCGTACCGCGAGTAACGCCCAGGCCATTGCAGCACAATGCGCCGACCACATTGGGCGCCAAGTTGCCAAAGAAACCCATGTGATTACGCGACAAGGCCAGTGCACCGCCCCAGGTGTATTCGAAGTCAACGCCGGGCAACATCGGGAAACGCCGGGCGAACGATTCGCGGTGACGCTCGACGAAGCGCGCCAGGTATTTGCGGTTGCTGCGCCCGTCGGGGTTGTAGCTGAAGCTGTTGCGGATCAGCAGGCGGTTGTCGACAGTACGGCGCATGGTGGTGCCGAACGGGTCTGCGGGGATCACGCCCCAATAGGGTTTGCCGCCCAGGCGGGCCTGCTCTTCCTCGGTCAGCGGGCGGGTAATGCTGCCGTAGGTGAACACTGGCAGCATGCGGCCCTTGAGGAAGCCGAAGCTCATGCCGAAGGCATTGGTGGTCAGCACCAACTTGTCGGCGGTGATCGAGCCCTTGGCGTGTCGCAGCACCACCTTGTCACCGTACTCGACCTCGGTGATCGGCGTGTGCTCATACAGCGAGACATTGCCCGGCAGGCTGTCGGCCAGGCCTTTGACCAGCGCCGAGGGTTGCAGCAAGGCGGTACCGGGGGTAAACAGGCCTTTGCGGTAGAAGTGCGTACCAATGTGCTCGGGCAGGTCGCGCCCTTCGATCACTTCGTAGGGTTGGCCGAGTTTATCCAGGCCACGCCGATAGGCATCCAGCACCGCGATGCCACGACCCTCGACGGCGGCCTGGTACTTGCCGCAATGGCGGAACTGGCACTCGATGTCGTAGCGTTCGATCAGCTCCTTGAGGTAGGACTGGCCACCCAGGTTGAGCTTGAGCACGGTCTTGGCGATGTCGATGTCGCCGATGTAGTCCTCGGCGCCGATGTCGTGCGGCAGGTCAATGGCAAAACCGGCGTTACGCCCGGAGGTGCCAAAGCCAACCTCCTGCGCCTCGATCAACACGATCTCGTCATCCGGAAAGTTCGTCGCCAGCTGACGCGCGGCGGCCAAGCCGGTGAACCCGGCGCCGACCACCACCCAGCGGGCCTGGCTGTTGCCACTGTGGGCCGGCCTTGGCGTGCGGGGCTTGCTCAGGTGATACCAACCACAGGTGGCATCATCGGCAGGTAACGAACTTATTCTTGTCATCTCACTAACCTGGTTCTTGTTGTCGACGGTGGGTCAGCGCCGACGGCCTGACCGGGGTAACTCATAGTTGAATCGGTACATCCAGCCCTTGCGGTGCGGCGTATTCGGCCATGCGCCGGCGGGACAGCTCGAAATGTTCGCGCACCAACTGGCCAGCGGTTTGCGGGTCGCGGCGCTCGATGGCCTGGATCATCTGGTCGTGCTGGTCGCAGGCCACTTCAAGGTCGCGCTGCATGTCATCGGTGGTCGGATGGCGGTAGAAAATCTTGCCCAGCCGGGTGTGGTCGATCAGCAGGCGACGCAGGCTTGGCAGCAGGTAGTCGTTGTGCGCCATCTTGCCGATTTCCAGGTGGAAGGCGTCGTTGTAGAGCACGCGGTTTTCCACGTCGCGCTCTTCGATGGCGCGGCGGAAGTGGGCCTGAATGGCCTTGAGCCCTTCGATTTCAGCTTCGCTGGCGTAGGTGGCGGCCAACTGGGTAGTGGCCACGTAGATAAGCGGCGCAGCAACGTAGAAGCTGTGCAGCGACTCATGGTTCATGGCGGCGACACGGGGTGCGCGGTTAGCTTCCAGTTCGATGTAGCCTTCGGCGGCAATCTGGCGCAGCAGCTCACGCACCGGGGGGCGCGACAGACCAAATTCATCGCACAGGGCCAGCTCGTCCACCACCGCACCTGGCGCCAGCTCCATGCTGAGAATCCGACGGCGCAGCGCTTCGGCGAGGACGGCTTTGCGGTCCTGCGGCACGTCGGCGGTGAGGGGTTGAACACTGGCTTTCATGGCGGCCTTCTTTGTTGTCATAGCGCTGTGTCTACTATTTGTATAACGACTATAGGCCACTGTTAGACAATGTGTCTACAGCATTTTCGATGAACGGCAAAAACTGTCTGGCCCTTTATTTTCAAGGGTTACAGCGGGATTAGAGGGGAGATTAAACACCCTCGAGGCTGCATTGCCAAACCGGACAGGTAATTATCCGGATCAGACAAATGTGCAGGAATTCACCGCTGCACCGGCCCACAACCCGCCACAAATCCCCCGGCGATGGGCAGCATGGTCACATGGCGTTGCTTGAAGCCCCACGCCCGCCGGGCGACCCGAATGAACGCTGGCGCCGCCCTGCAGGTCAGCTGCTTACATTCACAAGGAGGGCTTGCCATGCTCGATATTCATTCCGCTGCGTCATCGCAGCACAATGTTCATGGCCTGGAACGGGTCGGTTCTCTGGCGGGAGGCGCGCTGATGTTCAGCAAGGGGCTCCGCCATGGCGGCCTGGTTGGATTGCTGCAAATGGTGGTCGGAGGGCTGGCGGTGGCCCGTGGCGTCAGCGGGCATTGCTCGACCAAGGCCTGGTGGCAGCAGCATCGGCAGGAATACCACCGCTTGCGTTCGGATATCGAACGCAGTGCCTCGGAGCTGGCGGCGTTGAAGGCCAGCGCCAAGGCGGCGACACGCGGGGTGACGGTGACAGGGAAGGATCCACTGTCCGCCAGTTGATTTTGCTTCGCCTGTGCCAGCCTCTTCGCGGGCGTGCCTGTGAAGAGGCTGGCACAGGCGACAGGGATGTTTAACGCAACGCCTTGCTCTGCAACACCTCGGAGCGCCGCTCCAGCACATTCTCGCTGATCTGCACGAACTCTTCGGTGCTCACGCTGGGCAGGCGCATCAGCCCGCGCACCACATCGTCCAGCGACCGCTTGGCCTGGGTGTGGATGCGTATTTCCTTGTCCAGTGCTTGCAGCAGCATCACGCCACGGGCCACCTGAGCCGGGGTAGCACGCTCCCCCTTGAGCCGGGCAACCTTGGCGCCCTGCTTGCTCAGGCGGGCCTGCCAAGCCTGGTAACGGTCGTCACTCACCCCGCCGGAACGGCGCAACAACTCACTGGCGTAATAGTCGGTCAGGCTCTCCACCAGCCAGTCACTGCCATCACGCCCGCGGATTTGTGCAAACAGCTGCACCACTTCACGCAGCAACGGGCTGCTACCGTTCTCGCTGACCATTGGCCGGCCACTGTGCAGATACAGCGAGCCCTGGGCCGCCATCGCTCCGCGCCACATACCGTCACGCGCCCCCACCAGCAGCAGCTTCGGCGGGTTGCGCGGGAACACCGCCTGCAATTGCGGCCAGACGAAGGTGAGCAAGGTCAGGCTGTCCATCCGCCGCATCCCCTGCCCTACCGGTGCGGCCACGGTCACGTCGGTATCGCCCAGGCGGGCACGGCGGCTGCCCAGGTCGCCGGCGAGCATCCAGCCGGTCGGGCGATCGAACAGGCGCGAGACATTGTCGATACGGAACTTGTCCTTGCCCACGCGCGGCCACGGCGTCTCAATGCTTTTCCAGCCCTCGGGGAGGTCGAATGCCAAGCGCGCCACCAGTTCGGTACCATCTTGCTGGTCGAGGCGCGCAGGCGGTACCAGCTGGTCGCCGAGGAACAGCGCCCAATGCGGGGTGATACGCGATGAATAGGCGCCGTTGCTGAGTTTCTGGTCCAACTGCACACGGTAACTGAGGCTGGTCTTGCCGGGCGCTGGCTGCCACACACCACGCTGGCCATTCAGTTGCCATTGGCCGTCAGCCTGGAAGCCGCTGTAGGCGCCGGCTTTGCCCAGGTCGAAGTCCAGCCTGCGCACGGCGCTGCCTTCGGCCAATGTCACGCGAACCTCTGCCTGACCACTGGCTGGTAACAGGCGCACCTGGTAGTCGAGGTCGACCTTTTTCGCCCAAGCCGGCGAACTGGCCATCAGGCCCAACAGCAGCAACAGCTGGCAACGCATACAGAAACTCCTTGTTTCCCCGTGGCAGCGGGCCGCGCGGGTCAGCTGGCGCGGAAGATCAGGTGGTCTTCCCAGTCGTCTTCGTGCACGTCCTGCTCCCTGAGCATACGCCCCGACTGGGAAATGCGCTGTTCATGGACCTGCTGGCGATCGCCACAGACCAGGTGATGCCAGGCCGGCAGGTCCTTGCCCTCACTGACCAGGCGGTAACCGCAGGTGCTCGGCAGCCAGGTGAACTGGTCGGCCTTGCCCGGTGTGAGCTGGATGCAGTCCGGCACGTGGGCAAAGCGATTGGGGTAGTCGCTACACTGGCAGGTTTGCATGTCCAGCAGCTTGCAGGCGATGCGCGTGTAATAGACGCTGTTGTCGTCTTCGTCCTCGAGCTTTTGCAGGCAGCACAGGCCACAGCCGTCGCACAGCGACTCCCACTCTTGCGGGTCGAGTTGTTCGAGGGTCTTGCGCCGCCAGAACGGCGCGTTTTCAGCGATCATTACACGGGTTTCCTGCATTCATCTCGGGGCCACGGCGCGCGGCGGCGCCAGTCTAGAGCCTGGGCTTCGGCAAAGCCAGACCGCTTGTCAGTCGCAACGGGAGGCAGTAGCGTGCGCTTTTCCCGTCCTTATGCAGGAGCCGTCATGAGCGCCAACCCCCGCATTGCCGATTACGCCATCAACGAGCAGTTCATCAACCGCTGGTCGCCCCGCGCCTTCACCGCCGAGGCGATCAGCGAAGAGACGCTGCTGAGCTTCCTGGAAGCCGCCCGCTGGGCGCCGTCGGCGTACAACTCACAGCCTTGGCGCTTCCTGTACGCCCGCCGTGACACGCCGAGCTGGGAGCGTTACCTGAGCCTGCTGGTGCCGTTCAACCGCAGCTGGGCGCAACAGGCGTCGGCGCTGGTCCTGGTGATTTCCAAGACCACCTTCGCCGCCCCGGGCGCCACGGAAGAAAAACCGGCGCTGTGGCACACCTTCGACACAGGCTCGGCCTGGGGGCACCTGGCCCTGCAAGCCAGCCTCAGCGGCTGGCATACCCATGGCATGGCCGGTTTCGACCAGGACCTGGCACGTCAGGAACTGAAGATTCCTGAAGGTTATGTGCTGCATGCCATGGTGGCGATCGGCAAGCTGGGTGACAAGGCCAGCCTGGATGAAGCACTGCAGGCACGTGAAGTGCCTAGCCCGCGCAAACCGCTGAGCGAGCTGGCTGCCGAAGGTGATTTCAGCCTGTAAGCCTTGTAGAGGCCGGTACCGGCAACATCAATCAGTAGCCCCGGGCGAAATCGACTTCGCCACGCAACCCCTGCCCCGCCGCATACGCTCGCACATTCTCCACAAACAAGCGCACCATCGCCGCTGGCGAAGTGGGCGCCGAGCTGTGCCCGGTCAGCAGCAAGCCCCAGGCGGTCCAGAACGGGTGTTGCTTGGGCAGCGGCTCCTGGCGGCACACATCGATCACCGCACCGGCCAGGTGGCCTTCTTTCAATGCCTCGACCAAATCAGCATCGACCACCGCCACCCCGCGCCCGGCATTGATGAACAGCGCCGTGGGCTGGAAGCACTTGAACAGTGCCGCGTCGTACAGGTCGTGGGTGGCCGGGGTATCCGGCAGCAGGTTGAGCACGTAGTCGACCTGGCCGACCATGCGCGGCAGGTCGGCCAGTGCCGCCACCTCGATGAACGGTGCCTGCTCACGGGCACTGCTGGCAACGCCGTACAGCTCCACGCCAAACGGCTGCAAGCACTCGGCCACGCGCTGGCCGATATCGCCAGTGCCAACGATCAGCACCTTGCGCCCTTCCAGGCTGCGCCCCGGCCGGTCATCCCAGCGCCGCTCGACCTGGCTGACCAGGCGCGACAGAACCTCGCGCTCATGGCCCAGCATATACGTCAGCATGTATTCGGCCATTACCTGGCCGAAGATGCCCACCGCACGGGTCAGGCGGTAGTCACGTGGCAGGCCGTCGGCCAGCAATGGTGTGATGCCGGCCCAGGTCGACTGCATCCACTGCGGTTTATGGCCCTGGCGCAGCAAACTCGCCAGCAGGTCCGGCTGCCCCAGCCACACCGGGCACTGTGGTGCCTGGCGGGCCAGTTCAGCGGAGTCGCCACTGGTCAGGATTTCCACTTCCGGTGCAGCAGTACGCAACAGCTCGGCGTAGCGGGCATGATCATGCTCGGCAATCAGGACGCGCATGATCAGGCCGGGTCGTTACGGCGCAGCAACTCTTCGGGCAGGTGCTCGATGTAGTCGTCATCCGGTGGCGGCATTTGCAGGTGGTAGCCTTGGTTGTCGAGGTTCTCCAGGACCTTGGTGATGTCCTCACGGGCCAACTTGCGCTCGGGGCTGAGCACCAGGTCGAACGCGTGCACGGGGGTGCCGAAGAACGGCAGCAGGCCTTCGGGCACGCGTTGCAGGCCATCGGCCTTGAGCACGTACAGGTACATTTCGTTCTTGCGGGGGCTCTTGTAAATCGAGCAAATGCGTTTCATGGGGTTTCTCCGGCGCCTGCAAGGCTGTCGAGCAGGGCCTGGCCCATGCGCTCACGGCGCCAGCCGCGCAACGCATCGGGCAGTTGATATGGGCCATTGGGGTAGCCGCTCTTGAGCAGCGCCTCCAGGGCTTTCTTGCGCAGCATCAGCTCGGGGGCAATCCCCAGGCGCTCGCCTTCGGCCTGGCCGATGGCACGCAGCTGCTTGAGGATACCGGCGGCCTCGATCGGCAGCGGCTCGGGCAACGGCGCTGGCCACTGCTCGGCAGGCAGGCTAGCGGCGCGCTTGATCAGCTGGACAAGGAACTCACCGTCCTGACGAATGGTGCGCGGGTGCATCTCGTCGATCTTGGCCAGTGCCGACAGGTTGTTAGGCTGGCTCTTGGCCATGGGCCATAGCGAGTGCTCCTTGAGGATGCGGTTGCGCGGCACATCGCGGTTGCGCGCTTCGCGCTCGCGCCAGGCGCACAGCTCACGCAGCACTGCCAGTTGCTGGGGGGCCAGCTTCCAGGCCAGCTTGACGTCCCGGTACAGGGTTTCGGGCTCGACTTCGCGGCGCAAGGCGGCTACCAGTTCAGCGCCGTCCTCCAGTACCCAGGCGTATTTGTCGTCACTCAGGCGCGGGCGCAGCACAGTGAACAGCTCGGCCAGGTGCACGGCATCTTCGGCAGCGTAGCTGACCTGGGTGTCCGACAGCGGGCGCTGCAACCAGTCGGAGCGGGTTTCGCCCTTGGGCAGCTCGATGCCCAGCACTTCCTGCACCAGGCGCGAGTAGCCCATGGAGAAACCCAGGTTGAGGTAACCAGCGGCCAGTTGGGTGTCGAACAGCGGCTGTGGCAATTTGCCGGTCAGGCGCAGCAGCACTTCAAGGTCTTCGCTGCAGGCGTGCAACACCTTGACCACGCCGCTGTCGTCGAGCAGATCGGCCAAGGGTTGCCAGTTGCCGATCAACAGCGGGTCGATCAGAAAGGCCCGCTGGCCGTCACCCACCTGGATCAGCCCGGCTTTCGGGTAAAAGGTGTCGACCCGCATGAATTCGGTATCGACGGCGACAAAGGGCAGTTGGTGCCAGTCGCGGCAGTGTTCGGCCAGGCTCTGGTCGTCACGGATCCAGTGAATTTCGATGGCCACAAGGCTCTCCCACTAACATTGGCGCGCAGTATATACGGCGCGGGCACTGCTGGTGAAACCCGGGCCATCCTTGATATCGATCAGTGGTGCTGTTTTGCACGCGACCGGCTTCAGCGCTTGGCCGTCAGCCAGGGCCGGCAACTGGCAAACATGTCCAGCGATTGCTGGTAGACCTGGGTGTGCACCTGCAACAGGCCGAGCATGGAGTGGAACAGGTTGTCCTGCGACAGCGGGGCGTCGCTGAGCTTGGCCAGGCAGTCGGTATCGATGCCGAAGTCCGCCTTGTAACTGTCGGAGAACCAGGTCAGCAGGGGTACATGCTTCTGTTGCTCGGGAGCGATGGCGTAGGGTGTGCCGTGCAGGAACAGGTTGTACTCGCCCAGTGACTCGCCATGGTCGGACAGATAGATCATGGCCGTGTCGACCTTGTCCTGCTTGCTGCGCAGGGTGTCGATCAGCGAGGCCAGCACGTTGTCGGTATAGGCCAGGGTGTTGTCATAGCCGTTGATGATCTCCTGCTGGCTGCACTGGTTAAGCGCGTTGCTATGGCAAACCGGCGCGAAGCGTTCGCTGCCACTGGGGTAGCGCTTGAAGTATTCCGGGCCGTGGCTGCCCATCTGGTGCAGCACCAGCACGGTGTCCTTGTCGAGGTTGTCGATCAGCGCGTCAAGGCCTTGCAGCAGGATCTGGTCATGGCATTCGCCATCGGCGCACAACTGGGGGACCTTGAGGTTGCTGACATCGATGAACTGGACGCGGTCGCAGGTGCCTTTGCAACCCGACTGATTGTCACGCCACTGCACGGCCAGGCCGGCACGCTGGAGAATGTCCAGCAAGCCTTCGCGATTCTTCGCCACGCGGGCATCGTAATCCCTGCGCTTCATGCCCGAGAACATGCACGGCACCGAGACCGCGGTTTCCGTACCGCACGAGTGCACATCGGAAAACGCCAGCAGGCCCTGTTCCTTGGCCAGGTTCGGCGTGGTATCGCGCTCATAGCCCAGCACGCCGAAATGGTCTGCCCGGGCACTTTCCCCGACCACCAGCACGGTCAGCGACTTGCGCTCATGTTTTTGCCAGGCGGCATCCCGCTTGGCATCTTCGCCATAATGCTGGAACGGGCGCGAGGCAGTACCGACACGCTCGCTGACATAACCAATGGAGGCCCCGACGATATTGCTTGGGGTCAGCATCAGGCGCAGTTCGTGGTGATTGCGAAACAGCGACGACAGCCCTTGATAATTGACCAGCGCCACCGAGCCAAGGGCCACCACACAGGCACCACTGACCACCAGCTTGCCAAGCAGCTCGCGGTGCCAGCGGCGGTAAGCGATCGGCGCCTTCCACAGCAGCACCGAAGGCAGCACACCCAGCAGCAGGATATAAGCGGCAAACTTGAACGACATAAGATCCGTTACTTCGGCAACATTGGTCTCGGCGATGTTGCGGAACATGCCGGCATCAATAAGTACGCCGTACTGGTTCATGAAGTACGCCACGCCTGCGCCACTCATGAACAACACGATAAGTAACGGCTTGAGCACATACTGGAATGCAAACAAAGTGAGGATCAGATTGAAGGCGAACAGCATCAGCACGGCGAACGCCAGGCTCAGCCACAACCCCGACAGCCCGGGTGGCACGACCTCTTGCAGATGCTCCCAGAGAAATATGTTGAAGCCGATCAGCAGGTAAAGGCTGGCCAGCAGCGTGACCCATTCAGTCCGCACGGATTTGAAGTTGAGCATCAGCGTTCGCATCAAGAGTGATTATCAACCCCCAGGCCAAATGGCACCGTGGGAAAGTTGGGCGAACTCTAGAAAGTGCGTCATCAATTTTTTGTGAAAAAGACGGTAACAATTTCGTGAAGGCGGATGATTGGACAAATGACCACCACTTGTTCAGCTGCCATTCAGCCTGACAAGCCGTCACAAGCCTGCGCAAAGGCGGCTATCCTCATAGGTCAGGACCTTACCGACAACCCTGACAGAGGTGAAGAAATGCCAGTTCCGCATGATCTGCTCGCTGACCTGCACGTTACCGCTGATGCGTTCCAGGCGCTCATAGACAAGGATCAGGACCTGCACAAGCTGCACAAGGAATACAACGCCAAGGACAAGGAGGTGGTCGCCGCCGAAGGCAACGGTACCAACGACGAGGCCGTCACCCGACTGCGCAAGGAAAGGTTGCTGATCAAGGACAAGATCGAACGGATCATTCATCCGCCCAAATCCTGACAAAAAATCATTGAACCTGCAGGCCTCTTCGCGGGCTCGCCCGCTCCCACAAGTACTCCACAGGTCTTAAGGGCGGTGGTGACCCTGTGGGAGCGGGCGAGCCCGCGAAGAGGCCTGCAGCCCTTATACCGCAACCAGCGCTTTCAGCGCCCCATCCAGGTCCTCGACCAGGTCGCGGTAATCCTCGATCCCTACCGACAAGCGCAGCAGGTTCTCGCTGATGCCCATCACCCCTTTCTGCTCCGGGCTCAGCGAGCAGTGCGACATGCTCCAGGAATGGTTGATCATGCTTTCCACGCCACCCAGCGAGTCGGCCAGCACAAAGATCTGCAGCGCCTCCACCAGGCGGTTGAGCGCGGCGCGGTCGCCTTTCACTTTCATCGCCACCACCGCCCCGCCACTGCGCATCTGGCGCTTGCACAGCTCATGCTGCGGGTGGCTCTCCAGCCCTGGGTAATACACCTGTTCGACCTGCGCGTGGCTTTCCAGAAAGCGTGCCACTTGCAGGGCATTGGCGCACTGGCGCTCCATGCGCACATCCAGGGTTTTCAGGCCGCGCAGGGCCAGGTAGCAGTCGAACGGCCCCTGCACCGCCCCTATCGCCATGCTGATACGGCGCAGGCGCGCCAGCAACGCATCATTGGCCGCCACCACCACACCGCCGGTGAGGTCGGAGTGGCCGCCAATGTACTTGCTGGCCGAGTGCATCACCAGGTCCACGCCCAAGGTGATCGGGCGCTGGTTCCACGGCGAGCAGAAGGTGTTGTCGATGCAGGTGAGGATGCCCTTGGCCTTGGCCAGGTCGCAGACCGCCTTGATGTCGACCAGGTGCAGCAACGGGTTGGTTGGCGATTCGATCCAGATCAGCTGGGTTTCCGGCTTGATCGCAGCGGCCACGGCCTCGAGGTCGTTAAGGTCGACATACGTGGTGGTCAGGCCCGAGGTGCGGCTGCGGTAGTCCTCCATGATGCGGAAGGTGCCACCGTACACACCGTTCATCACCACCACGTGGGCATCCTTGGGCAGCAGCTCCAGCACCGTAGCGGTAGCGTTCACCCCCGAGGCGCAGGCGACCGCGCCCACGCCTTCTTCCAGGGCGGCGACACAGGTTTCATAGGCATGCCGCGTAGGGTTGCCAACGCGGCTGTACGAGTACTCCGGCTTGTCGTCCAGGCTGCGTTTGGTGAACGAGCTGGCAGTGACGATGGCCGGGAAAATAGCGTTGTCGGCAACGCTGAACTGCTCGCCAGCGTGAATGGTACGGGTGGCGAAATTGCGCGGCTTGTCGGACATGGTCAGGCCCATCTGGCAGAGTGAAAGCTGCCACTATCGCACAACCCAAATCTTCTGGCCTTGGGGTAATCTGTGAAATATTTTCCTGCATGGCCCGCACGCGATATGGACAGTTTCGACCAGCACATTCTTACCCTGCTTCAGCGCGATGCCTCGATCTCGCTCAAGGACCTGGCCGAGGCCGTCAACCTGTCGACCACGCCGTGCTGGAAGCGGGTCAAGCGCCTGGAAGAAGACGGCTACATCATCGGCCGCGTCGCCCTGCTGGACCCCGAACGGCTGGGGCTGGGGCTGACGGTGTTCGTCCAGCTCAAGACCCAGCGCCATGACAGCGCCTGGCTGGAGCAGTTTGCCGCGACCGTGACCGGGTTCGAGGAAGTGATGGAGTTCTACCGCATGTCCGGTGACTGGGACTACATGCTGCGGGTGGTGGTGGGGGACATTGCGGCATATGACCGGTTCTACAAGAAGCTGATTACCCGTACCGACGGCTTGTCGAACATTACCTCCAGTTTTGCCATGGAGCAGATGAAGTACACCACGGCTTACCCGGTGCATCGCGCCTGATCGGTGCTGGCTTCTTCGTGGGCTTGCCCGCTCCCACAGGGTCATCACAGCCCTGAGACCTGTGGTGATCCTGTGGGAGCGGGCAAGCCCGCGAAGAGGCCGGTACAGCCAACCCGTCAATCCGCGGCCAACACCGCCGCAATGCGGTTCCCCGCCTTGGCTTTCTCGACCTTGATCGCCACGAATTTCGAGGTCGGGGTGTAGGTTCCCTCGCCATAACTTTCCAGCGGTACCAACGGGTTGGTTTCCGGGTAATACGCCGCCGCCTGCCCCTCAGGCACGTCATACGCCACCAGGCGGAACCCCGACACCCGCCGCTCCACGCCATCCTCCCACAGCGACACAAGGTCCACCTGCTCACCCGGTTCGAAGCCCAGGCGGCGGATGTCGGCTACGTTGACGAACACCACTTCACGCAGGCCGAACACCCCACGGTAACGGTCGTCCAGGCCATACAGGGTGGTGTTGTACTGGTCGTGCGAACGCAGGGTCTGCAAAATCAGGTCGGGCTTGTCACCACGGGCCAGCACCTTGGCGTTGACCAGTTCCTCGGGCAGCGCGTGGGGCATGAAGCGGGCTTTGCCCGTGGCCGTGCGGAAGTTGCGATCGGCGGCATTGTTGCCAAGGTGGAATCCGCCTGGGCTATTCAAGCGTTCATTGAAACCGGTAAAGCCCGGAATCACGTCAGCGATCATGTCGCGGATGCGGTTGTAATCGGCCACCGCGTACTCCCAGTCGATCGGCTGGTTGCCCAGCGTGGCCTTTGCCATACCGGCAATGATCCACGGTTCCGAGCGCATGTGCGGCGAACGCGGGCGCAGCTGGCCATTGGAGATGTGCACCATGCTGAAGGTGTCCTCCACGGTCACGCCTTGCGGCCCCTCGGCCTGCAAGTCGATTTCGGTACGGCCCAGGCACGGCAGGATCAGCGCATCGCGCCCGGTGACCAGGTGCGAGCGGTTGAGCTTGGTGGAAATCTGCACGGTCAGTGCGCAGTTCTGCAGCGCCGCGTGGGTGCGCGGGGTATCGGGGGTGGCCTGGGCAAAGTTGCCCCCGAGGGCGACGAACACCTTGGCCCGCCCTTCTTCCATGGCCTTGATCGCCAGCACCGCGTTGTGCCCATGGCCCCGCGGCACACGGAACTGGAAGCGTTTTTCGATGGCATCCAGCAGCGCCGCTTTGGGCTTCTCATCGATGCCCATGGTGCGGTCGCCTTGCACGTTGCTGTGACCGCGCACCGGCGAAAGGCCGGCACCGGGCTTGCCGACGTTGCCGCGCAACAGTTGCAGGTTGACGATTTCCTGCACGGTCGGCACCGAATGGCGGTGCTGGGTAACGCCCATGGCCCAGCACATGATCACCCGCTCGGCCTTGCGGTACATGCTGGCGGCCAGCTCGATCTCGGCCAGGGTCAGGCCCGACTGCTTGACGATGTGCTCCCAGGAGGTGGCATCCACCGCTGCCAGGTAGTCATCGACGCCACTGGTGTGCGCGGCGATGAAGGCATGGTCGAATACCGCCGGCTCGCCCTTGGCCTGGGCTTCGCGCTCCCACTGCAAGAGGTACTTGGCAATGCCGCGCATGGCCGCCATGTCGCCACCCAAGGCTGGGCGAAAGTAGGCGCTGGACGTGGGCTCGGAGCCATTGCTGAGCATTTCGAACGGGTGCTGCGGGTGCTGGAAGCGCTCCAGGCCCCGCTCTTTCAGCGGGTTGAAGCACACCACCTGGGCACCGCGTTTGACCGCTTCGCGCAGTGGTTCGAGCATGCGCGGGTGGTTAGTGCCCGGGTTCTGACCGATGACGAAAATGGCGTCGGCCAGCTCCAGGTCGTGGAACACCACAGTGCCCTTGCCCACGCCGAGGGTTTCCGACATGCCTGCGCCACTGGCCTCGTGGCACATGTTCGAGCAGTCGGGGAAGTTGTTGGTGCCGTAGGCACGCACGAACAGCTGGTAGAGGAACGCCGCTTCGTTGCTGGCCCGCCCCGAGGTGTAGAATTCGGCTTCATCCGGCGACTGCAGCGCACGCAGGTGCCTGGCGACCAGCGCGAAGGCCTCCTGCCAGGTGGTTTCGACATAGTGGTCGCTGACGGCGTCGTAGCGCATCGGGTGGGTGAGGCGGCCCTGGTACTCAAGCCAGTAGTCGGTCTGCTCCTTCAGCGCGGTGACGCTGTATTTGGCGAAGAATGCCGGGTCGACCGAGCGGCCGGTGGCTTCCCAGTTGACCGCCTTGGCGCCGTTTTCGCAGAACTTGACCATGTCGCTTTCCGGCGACTCGCCCCAGGCGCAGCCGGGGCAGTCGAAGCCGCCGTTCTGGTTGGTCTTGAGCATGGCCCGCAGGTTCTTGAAGGCGTTGTCGCTGCCCAGCCAGCTCTTGGTCACGCTTTTCAGCGCACCCCAGCCGGCGGCAGCGCCCTTGTAGTCCCTGATGTGTTCGTCCTGGCTCATGCGATGAATCCTCACGCTTCGATGCTTTTTTCCAGCCTATGAAGCGTGGGGTGGGGGCGTCCAATCGAAAGATCTTACGGGGTGATAAGCGGTTTCGATCATGGGCTTCCTGGTGCTTGCCGTGCCATCTTCAGCGCCAGTGAGATCGAGTGCCGCGCGGGCGGCGCTCGATCTCACAGACGCTGAAAATGCCAAGCCGAGTGATAGAGGCCGTCGATCAACCAGTCGGACAAAGCAATTTGACGCCCCAGCCCCCAGGTTATAGCTTGGAGTCATGCCCCAACCCCTTCGAGACTCGAGCGCGAACGTGGAACAGAACAGCCGGGCCCTGATCGACGGCTTCAACCGGAAAATCGACTACCTGCGGATGTCGGTCACCGACCGCTGCGACTTCCGTTGTGTGTACTGCATGGCCGAAGACATGCAGTTCCTGCCGCGCCAGCAAATTCTCAGCCTCGAAGAACTGTTCCAGGTGGCCGAGCGTTTCGTCGCCCTCGGCACCCGCAAGATCCGCCTGACCGGCGGCGAGCCGCTGGTACGCCAGGGCATCGTCGACCTGTGTGGGCGCATCGCCGCCCTGCCCGGCCTGCGCGAGCTGTGCCTGACCAGCAACGGCTCGCAACTTGGCCGCCTGGCCCAACCCTTGTTCGACGCGGGTGTGACACGCCTGAACATCAGCCTCGACAGCCTCGACGCTGAGCGCTTCAAGCAACTGACCCGCACCGGCGACCTGCATCAGGTCATCGCCGGCATCGATGCCGCCCGCCAGGCCGGGTTCAAGCGTACCAAGCTCAACTGCGTGGTGCTCAAAGGCCGCAATGACCATGAGCTGGTCGACCTGGTGCGCTTTGCCATCGATCGCGAGCTGGACATCACCTTCATCGAAGAAATGCCGCTGGGCGTGATCAGCGAGCATGAACGCGGCGAGTCGTTCTGCTCCAGCGATGAAGTGCGTGCGTTGCTGGCCGAACAGTTCACCCTGATCGAGTCGACCGAATCATCCCAAGGCCCGGCTCGCTACTGGCGCCTGGCGGAAGCAACCAACACCCGGGTAGGCTTCATTTCACCGCACAGCCACAACTTCTGTGCCACCTGCAACCGCGTGCGCCTGACCGTCGAAGGCCGCCTGCTGCTGTGCCTGGGCAACGAACATTCAGTCGACCTCAAGCACGTGCTGCGCGCCCACCCTGGCAACCCCGAACGCCTGGAAAAGGCCATTCGCGACTCGCTGCACCTCAAGCCCTACCGCCACCACTTCGAAGTGGGTGGCGACGTGCAGATCCTGCGTTTCATGAACATGACCGGCGGCTGAGCGGCTGTCTCTGGATTTCCATGATCGTCCACCCCACCCCCGATGTACTGCGCGTGCTGTTCACCCTCAAGGGCTCGATCGTCAAGCGCATTGCCCTGCGCTGCCTGATGGTCACCCTGCTCGCGGCGCTGATCGTGCTGGTCGAGCGGCATTTTCCGGCATTCTTCTACCCGGTCAGCGCCACGCCGTTCACCTTGCTGGGCCTGTCGCTGTCGATCTTCATGAGCTTTCGCAACAACGCCTGTTATGATCGTTGGTGGGAGGGGCGCAAGGCGTGGGGCAAGCTGATTATCGAAACCCGTTCGTTCGTGCGTGAGAGCGTGGTCATTACAGATGAAAAACTGCGTAATCAACTGCTGCGTAGCCTGTGCGGTTTTGCCCATGCATTGAATGCGCGGCTGCGCGGTGAGGACGAACTGGCGGCTGCCCGGCCATGGCTCGCCCGGCCAGAGGCGATCAGCCCGCACAACGTGTGCGATGGCATCCTGCGCGAAATTGGCCAGCATTGCTCAAGGCTGGCAGAGCAACAGCAGATCAGTGACTGGCGCTACAGTTTGCTGGAGCAGCGACTGGTAGGGTTGACCGAAGTGCAGGCCACCTGTGAGCGGATCAAGGGTACACCCTTGCCGTTCCCCTATACGCTGCTGCTGCACCGTACCATCTACATCTTCTGCATTCTGCTGCCGTTTGCCCTGGCCGAGCCGCTGGGCTGGCTGGCGCCGCTGTTCACCACCATCGTGGGGTACACGTTCTTCGGGCTGGATGCGATTGGCAACGAGCTGGAAGACCCGTTCGGGCGCGATGAGAATGATTTGCCGACCGATGCCATGGTGCGGACTGTGGAGCGGGATGTGCTGGCGGGGTTGGGGGAGCAGCAGTTGCCGCCAGCGTTGTTGCCGGTCGGATATGTGTTGAGCTGAGCAGATGCGCCCTCCTGTGCTGGCCCTTTCGCGGGTAAACCCGCTCCCACAGGGACTGCACAAAGTCCAAAGGCAGTGGTGATCCTGTGGGAGCGGGTTTACCCGCGAACGGGCCGGTACAGGACCCAGTTCAGCCCCGGCTTGCGCAGGCCTCGATCGGCAACAGGTGTTTGACGAAGTTGCACGGCCGATGGCGGGCATCCAGTTGCTCCGCCAGAATCCCTTCCCACGCCGTGCGGCAGGCTCCGGTGGACCCCGGCAGGCAGCACACCAACGTGCGGTTGGACAACCCGGCCAAGGCCCGGCTCTGCACGGTCGAGGTGCCGATATCCAAAATCGACAACGCCCTGAACAGCTCACCGAAGCCATCGATACGCTTCTCCAGCAGGCACTCGACCGCCTCTGGCGTGCTGTCACGCCCGGTAAAGCCGGTGCCGCCAGTGATCAGCACCACCTGCACCTGTTCATCGGCAATCCAGGTAGCCACCTGGGCGCGGATCTTGTACAGGTCGTCCCTGAGCAGCGCCCGCGCCGCCAGGCGGTGGCCGACCTCTACCGAGCGGCGGGCCAGCAGTTCGCCGGAGGTGTCATTGTCGTAGGTGCGGGTGTCGCTGACGGTCAGCACGGCGATGTTAAGCGGTACGAAGACCGCATCGGGTTGGACGCGCACGGCAAGGCTCCTTCAATGGCATTGTCGCCACGCTAGAGGCATGGCCAGCAGGCGTCCAATCGATATGGCGTACCGGGCGATCAATGACATCTATCGCAGACGTGGGTTAAGGTCTGCATAACCAGACGCCAGGCACTTCCATGGACATCAAGCAGCTCAAATTCCTCATCGCCCTCGACCAGACCCGCCACTTCGGCCAGGCGGCGGCGCTGTGCCATATCACCCAGCCGACGCTGTCCATGCGCCTGCGCAACCTGGAAGACGAACTGGACCTGGTACTGGTCAAGCGCGGCCAGCGCTTCGAAGGCTTTACCGAGGCCGGCGAGCGCATCCTGGCCTGGGCCCGTACCCTGCTCGCCGCCCACGACGGCCTGCAGGCCGAGGCTGCCAGTTGCCGTGGCCAGGTGGTCGGCAGCCTGCGCCTGGGCACAGTGCCGCTGGCCAGTTTCAACCCCATGCACCTGCTGCTGCCGCTGCGCGAAAAATACCCCGAGCTGCACTTTCAGCTCAGCTCGCTGAGCTCGGAGCAGGTGATCGACGGCCTCAGCCGCAACCAGCTCGACCTGGGCATCTGCTACCTGGACCAGGTCAACACCAGCTTCTTCGAAGTGATCGAGCTGGGCACCACCACCATGGGCCTGCTGCACGACACCCGGCACTTCCAGTTTGCCAGCGACACCCTGCGCTGGGACGAGCTGGGCACTATTCCGCTAGGCCTGCTGAGCAAAGGCATGCACTACCGCCAGTCGCTGGACCTGAGCTTCCGTAGCCGTGGCCTTGAGCCCGATTCGGTACTGGAAAGCGACTCGACCTTCCAGCTGATCCAGGCCATCAATACCGGCCTGTGCTGCGCGATCATGCCGCTGGACTGCGGCCTGGAAGACCTCAGCGAGCACCTGCGCATCTTGCCGGTGGCCGACGCCGCCATCCACAGCCCGGTCGGTCTGCTGCTGCGCCGCAGCGAGCCGCGTTCGGCAATTGCAGAGCAATGCTTTGCCGAAGCCCGTGCGCTGTTTCAGGCCACCTGACCGCCAGTCGCCTGCCGGTACTGGCGCGGGGTAAAGCCGGTCAGCTGCTTGAACTGGCGGCTGAAGGCGCTGTGGTCGGTATAGCCGCAGCACATCGCCACTTTAGTGATCGGCAGGTCCGAATGCAGCAGGCGATGAGCGTGCTCCAGGCGTGCCTTGTGGATCATCTGCCGGGGCGTGAGGTGGAACACCCGCTTGCAATAGCGCTCCAGCTGGGCCACGGAAATACCGGCGATGCGGGTTAGCTCGCCCATGCTGATCGGCTGATGGAAATGCTGGCGGATGTGCTCGTCCACCGCGGCCAGGCGTTGATAGGCGGGGTGGCTGTCGGCAGCTGACTGCAGGTCGACCGAAATACCGACCAGGCCGATGATCTCGCCCGCCTGGTTGTACAGCGGGCGCTTGTGGGTCAGGCACCAGCCGGGTTCACGGCTGCCGTACAGGTGCAGTTCCAGTTGGTCCTCCAGCACCATCCCTTCCTTGAGCACCCGGCGGTCCTGCTCGGTGTAGCCGGGGCCCAGCTGTGCCGGGAACACTTCGGCACTGGTCTTGCCCAGCAGCGGTTGCAGGCGCTTGAGGCCGCAGCGCTGGACCAAGGTGGTGTTGGCCAGCACGTAGCGGGCGGCCGGGTCCTTGATGAAGATTGCGGCGTTGGGGATGGCGTCGAGAATCGGCAGCAGCAGCGATACACCGGCGAGCAGGGCCTCGAGGCTGGCGGGGCGGTGCTGGTCGAAGGACTGGTAGAGGGTTGCCAGGGGGGTGTCGGTCATCTGTCGGTTCTCTGCTGGCTGGGCCGGCCCTTTCGCGGGCTCGCCCGCTCCCACAGGTCCTCCACACATTTCGAATTCTGCGCCGTACCTGTGGGAGCGGGCATGCCCGCGAAGAGGCCGGCGCTCTCAACACACTCCTACAGGCCTTGTGCGGTGTGGCCTACAGCCTATCCACCAGCCCACCCTGACCGCCAGCATTTTTTGCAACTGTGCCGATTTCGTCATCCACCTTGCAGAAAACCATCAAGAACCGTCGCCCCGACCGGTTCACTCTATGCCCCACGCAAGCCGCCCAAGTCCTACAAGAGCGCGGCCCAAAAAGCCGCATCTCGTGACATCAGACCTGCCTATCCAATAACCAACAAAAAGGCGAACCCATGTCAGGCAAATTCAAGAAACAGTTATCACTGCTGGACCTCACCTTCATCGGCCTAGGCGCTATCTTCGGCTCGGGCTGGCTGTTCGCCGCCAGCCATGTCTCGGCCATCGCCGGCCCGGCTGGCATCCTCTCCTGGTTCCTTGGCGGCTTTGCCGTCCTGCTGCTGGGCATCGTCTACTGCGAACTGGGCGCCGCCTTGCCCCGCGCCGGTGGCGTGGTGCGCTACCCGGTGTACTCGCACGGCCCGCTGCTCGGCTATCTGATGGGCTTCATCACCCTGATCGCGTTCTCCAGCCTGATCGCCATCGAAGTGGTCGCTTCGCGCCAATACGCCGCCGCCTGGTTCCCCGGGCTGACCAAGGCCGGCTCCAGCGACCCGACCGTGCTCGGCTGGCTGGTGCAGTTCGCCCTGCTGGGCCTGTTCTTCTTCCTCAACTACCGCAGCGTGAAAACCTTCGCCAAAGCCAACAACCTGGTCAGCGTGTTCAAGTTCATCGTGCCGCTGCTGGTGATCGGCGTGCTGTTCACTTTCTTCAAGCCAGAAAACTTCGAGGTCCAGGGCTTTGCCCCGTTCGGCCTGTCCGGCGTGGAAATGGCCGTATCCGCTGGCGGCATCATCTTCGCCTACCTGGGCCTGACGCCGATCATTTCGGTGGCCAGCGAGGTCAAGAACCCGCAGCGCACCATCCCGATTGCGCTGATTCTTTCGGTGTTGCTGTCCACTGCGATCTACGCCTTGCTGCAACTGGCCTTCCTCGGCAGCGTGCCGACCGAAATGCTGGCCAACGGCTGGGCCAGCGTGACCAAGGAACTGGCCCTGCCCTACCGTGACATCGCCCTGGCGCTGGGTGTGGGCTGGCTCGCCTACCTGGTGGTGGCCGACGCAGTGATCTCGCCAAGCGGCTGCGGCAACATCTACATGAACGCCACCCCGCGCGTGATCTATGGCTGGGCGCAGACCGGCACCTTCTTCAAGTACTTCACCCGCATCGATGCAGAGTCCGGCATCCCGCGCCCGGCCCTGTGGCTGACATTTGGCCTGTCGGTGTTCTGGACCCTGCCGTTCCCATCGTGGGAAGCGCTGATCAACGTGGTGTCCGCAGCGCTGGTACTGAGCTACGCGGTAGCGCCGGTCAGCGTCGCCGCCCTGCGCCGCAATGCACCACACATGCCGCGCCCGTTCCGGGTCAAGGGCATGGCCGTGCTCGGCCCGCTGTCGTTCATCATCGCTGCGCTGATCGTGTACTGGTCGGGCTGGAACACCGTGTCGTGGCTGCTGGCCCTGCAGATCGTGATGTTCGTGCTGTACCTGCTGTGCAGCCGTTTCGTACCCACCCAGCACCTTTCGCTGGCCCAGCAAGTTCGCTCGTCGGCGTGGCTGATCGGGTTCTATGCGCTGACCATCCTGCTGTCGTGGCTGGGCAGTTTCGGCGGCCTGGGGGTAATCGGCCACCCACTCGACACCGTGGCCGTGGCTGCCTGCGCGCTGGGTATCTACTACTGGGGCGCGGCCACTGGCGTGCCTGCCCACCTGGTGCGCCTGGAAGGCGAGGACGAAAGCGAAGCCTGCGCTGAAACCTATACCGGCCGCCCTGCTGCCGTCGCTTCCTGATCTTTTACGCAAGGGACAAGCCCATGAAACAGATTCACGTCATCGACTCCCACACTGGCGGCGAACCAACCCGCCTGGTGATGAAGGGCTTTCCGCAACTGCACGGCCGCAGCATGGCCGAACAGCGCGACGAACTGCGCGAGCTGCACGACCCATGGCGCCGTGCCTGCCTGCTGGAGCCACGCGGCAACGATGTGCTGGTTGGCGCGCTGTACTGCCCGCCGGTATCGGCCGACGCTACCTGCGGCGTGATCTTCTTCAACAACGCCGGCTACCTGAACATGTGCGGTCACGGCACCATCGGCCTGGTCGCCTCGTTGCAGTACCTGGGCCTGATCGCACCGGGTGTGCACAAGATCGACACCCCGGTCGGCCAGGTCAGCGCCACCCTGCACGACGACGGCGCCATCACCATCGGCAACGTGCCCTCCTACCGCTACCGCCAACAGGTTGCGGTGGACGTGCCCGGCCATGGCGTAGTGCACGGCGACATCGCCTGGGGCGGCAACTGGTTCTTCCTCGTTGCCGAACACGGCCAGCGCATCGAGCTGGATAACCGCGAGCTGTTGACCGAGTACACCTGGGCCATGCTCAAGGCGCTCGAAGCCCAAGGCATCACCGGCGAGAACGGCGCGCCCATCGACCACGTCGAGCTGTTCGCCGACGACGCCAACGCCGACAGCCGCAACTTCGTGATGTGCCCGGGCAAGGCCTACGACCGCTCACCGTGCGGCACCGGCACCAGCGCCAAGCTGGCCTGCCTGGCTGCCGACGGCACGCTCGCCGAAGGCCAGACCTGGGTGCAGGCCAGCATCACCGGCAGCCAGTTTCACGGCCGTTACGAGCGTGACGGCGAGCGTATTCGACCGTTCATCACCGGCCGCGCCCACATGACCGCCGACAGCACCCTGCTGATCGACGAACAGGACCCGTTCGCCTGGGGCATCTGAGCCCCCGGCCTTTTGACCAAACCCAATTTCGCCAGGAGTAACAACAATGACCAACAACATTTTCACCGGCACCATGCCCGCCCTGATGACCCCATGCACCGCCGAGCGCAAGCCGGACTTCGACGCCTTGGTGCGCAAGGGCCGCGAACTGATCGAAGCCGGCATGAGCGCGGTGGTGTACTGCGGCTCGATGGGCGACTGGCCACTGCTGACCGAGGCCGAGCGCCAGGAAGGCGTGGCGCGCCTGGTGGCCGCCGGCATTCCGACCATCGTCGGCACGGGCGCGGTAAACACCCGTGAGGCGGTTTCGCATGCCGCCCACGCCGCCAAGGTCGGTGCCGCCGGCCTGATGGTCATCCCTCGCGTGCTCAGCCGCGGCGCCTCGCTGATCGCCCAGAAGCATCACTTCTCGGCCATCCTGGCTGCCGCGCCGAAGCTGCCGGCGGTGATCTACAACAGCCCCTACTACGGCTTTGCCACCCGCGCCGACCTGTTCTTCGAACTGCGTAGCGCGTTCCCCAACCTGATCGGTTTCAAGGAGTTCGGCGGCGGCGCCGACCTGCGCTATGCCGCCGAGCACATCACCTCCAAGGATGACGATGTCACCCTGATGGTCGGTGTCGACACCCAGGTGGTGCATGGCTTCGTCAACTGCAACGCCACCGGCGCCATCACCGGCATCGGCAATGCGCTGCCGCGCGAAGTGCTGCAACTGGTGAGCCTGAGCAAACAGGCCGCCAAAGGCGACGCCCGGGCCCGGCGCCTGGCGCGCGAGCTGGAAGCGGCGCTGGCGGTACTGTCGTCGTTCGACGAGGGCTGCGACCTGGTGTTGTATTACAAGCACTTGATGGTGCTCAACGGCGACACCGAGTACAGCCTGCACTTCAACGAGACCGACGTACTGACCGACGCTCAGCGCAACTATGCCGAACAGCAGTACGCGCTGTTCCGCAGCTGGTATGCCAGCTGGTCGGCCGAGCAAAACATCGCCTGAGCAGCCACTGCTCTCCCTGTGGGAGCGGGCGTGCCCGCGAATCAGGCGACCCGGTGCATGGCACCGGCTTCGCCGGTGTTCGCGGGTGAACCCGCTCCTACAGGGGTCGTAATCCCCCCATGCATCTGCATTAGATTTCCAAGGAGGCTACATGCCCCTCACAGGCAACCTGCTGATCGGCCAGAGGCCGGTAACCGGCAGCCGCGACGCCATCCGTGCCATCGACCCAACCACCGGTCAGACGTTGGAGCCGGCCTACCTCGGCGGCACCGGCGACCAGGTGGCCCAGGCCTGCGCCCTGGCCTGGGCGGCATTCGACACCTACCGCGAAACATCGCTCGATCAACGAGCAGAGTTCCTTGAAGCCATCGCCACACAGATCGAGGCCCTGGGCGATGCCCTGATCGACCGCGCCGTGGCCGAAACCGGCCTGCCCGCGGCCCGTATCCAGGGCGAGCGTGGCCGCACCTGCACTCAGCTGCGCACCTTCGCTCGTGTAGTGCGGGCCGGCGAATGGCTGGACGTGCGTGTCGACACTGCCCTGCCCGAGCGCCAGCCGTTGCCGCGTGCCGACCTGCGCCAGCGCCAGGTCGCACTGGGCCCGGTCGCCGTGTTCGGCGCCAGCAATTTCCCCTTGGCCTTCTCGGTGGCCGGCGGTGACACGGCTTCGGCACTGGCGGCCGGCTGCCCGGTGGTCGTCAAGGCGCACAGCGCCCACCCCGGCACCAGTGAACTGGTCGGCCAGGCGGTGGCGCGAGCGGTGCAACAGTGCGGCTTGCCAGCCGGCGTGTTCTCGCTGCTGTACGGCTCTGGCCGTGAAGCAGGTATCGCGCTGGTCAGCGACCCGCGCATCAAGGCTGTTGGGTTTACCGGCTCGCGCAGCGGTGGTATCGCGCTGTGCCAGGCGGCCCAGGCACGCCCGGAACCGATCCCGGTGTACGCCGAAATGAGCTCGATCAACCCAGTGTTCCTGTTCGACGCAGCCCTGCAGGCCCGCGCCGAAGCGCTGGCACAAGGCTTCGTCGCCTCGCTGACCCAGGGCGCCGGGCAGTTCTGCACCAACCCCGGCCTGGTCATCGCCCGTCAAGGCCCGGCGTTGCAGCGTTTCCTCAGTGCAGCCAGCAGCCACCTGCGCCAGGCCACCGCGCAAACCATGCTCACCCCAGGCATTTTCAGTGCGTATCAGGCCGGTGTCGCAACGCTGGCCGAAAACGCCAACGCCCAGGCCGTCGCACGCGGCCAGGACAGCAATGGCCCCAACCAGTGCCAGGCGCAACTGTTCATCACCCAAGCCGAAGCCTTCCTCAGCGACCCGGCCTTGCAAGGCGAGGTGTTTGGCGCAGCCTCGCTGGTGGTGGCTTGCAGCAGCGATGAACAAATCCGACAGGTAGCCGAGCACCTGGAAGGCCAACTGACCGCTACCCTGCATCTGGACGAAACCGACATCGACAGTGCCCGCGCCCTGCTACCCACCCTGGAGCGCAAGGCCGGACGCATTCTGGTCAATGGCTGGCCGACCGGTGTCGAGGTCTGCGATGCGATGGTGCATGGCGGCCCGTTCCCGGCCACCTCGGATGCCCGCACCACCTCGGTGGGCACGGCGGCGATCCTGCGTTTCCTGCGCCCGGTTTGCTATCAGGACTTCCCCGATGCGCTGCTGCCGCAGGCGTTGAAACACGGCAACCCGCTGCAGCTGCGGCGCCTGCTAGACGGTAAACGGGAAGGCTGAGCATGCTCGAAACCGCTGAAACCGATATTGCCGTGGTCGGCGCAGGCATCGTCGGCGTCGCCTGCGCCTTGCAACTGGCCCGCCAGGGCCGTCGGGTAACCCTGGTCGACCGCCAGGCGCCCGGCCTTGGTGCGTCCTTCGGGAATGCCGGGCATCTGGCAACCGAGCAAGTGTTCCCGATTGCCGACCTGTCGATCCTCAAGCGCCTGCCTCGCATGCTGCTCGACCCCATGGGGCCGCTGCGCCTGGACTGGAAATACCTGCCCAAGGCCATGCCGTGGTTCACCCGGCTGCTGCTCAACCTGCGCCCGGCGCCGTTCCAGCGCAGCGTGGCTGGCATCCGTACGCTGAACGAAGGCAGCCTGGGCGCCTGGCAACGGCTGTTGGGCTCGATCGGGCGCAGCGAATTGTTTCAAGAGGATGGTTCGTTGCTGGTGTTCGAGAAGCCTGAGTCACGCCAGGCGCTGGAGGCGTTGCGCACACGCATGCAACAGCAGGCGGTGCCGGTGGACTTCTGGTCGGCCGAAACCGTGCGCGAAGCGGCGCCGCAACTCAGCCCGTCATTGTTGGGCGGGCTGTTCTTCCCGCGCACGGGGCACTTCATCGACCCTTATCGGGTGGTGTGCGAATTGTTCGAAGCGGCCAAGGCCAATGGGGTGCGCTTTGTCCAGGCGCAGGTCGATGGCGGGCATTTGCACAGTGCCGGCGTGAGCCTTGCCAGCGACCAAGGCACGCTCAATGCCCGCCAGGTGCTTGTCAGCTGTGGTGCCCACTCTGCGAAACTGACCGCCGCGCTGACCGGCAAGCGGGTGCCGCTGGACACAGAACGCGGCTACCACCTGATGTTGCCGGGTGAGCACCAGCGCCTGCCGTTTGCAGTCACCTCGCTTGAGCGCAAATTCATCATGACGCCCATGGCCGAAGGTTTGCGCCTGGCTGGCACAGTGGAGTTTGCCGGGCTGCAGGCACCGCCGAGCATGCAGCGGGCGTGGCAGTTGCACCGGTTGAGCAAGGGGTTGTTCCGGCATGACTTGAGCGTCGAAGGAGCAACACCGTGGATGGGTTTCAGGCCTTCGTTGCCGGACTCGCTGCCGGTGATCGACAGGGTCTGCGATGGGCGGGTGCTGTTGGCGTTTGGGCATCAACACCTGGGGTTGACCCAGGCAGCGGTGACGGCGGAATCGGTGGGGCGGTTGGCTGGGCAGGCTGGTGGGCCTGAAATGGGCGCATACCGACTGGACCGGTTTTAGCCTTTACCGGCCCCTTCGCGGGCAAGCCCGCTCCCACAGAGAGGGTGCAGTATCTGAAACCTGTGGTGTCTGTGGGCGCGGGCTTGCCCGCGAATGGGCTGCAAGGCAGCCCCTCCAAGCCTCAGCGGTAACGCTCGAGCCAGTGCGCATAAGGCGCCGGCAACGTCCAGGAGGCTTTCTCCACCCCCAGTTCCTTGGCGGCGAAGTACGCCCAGTGCGGGTCGGCCAGGTGTGCACGCCCCACGGACACCAGATCCAGCTGGTTGGCTTGCAGTGCCCCTTCCGCCAGTTGCGGCGTGCCAAAGCCCCACGCCGAGGTCACCGGCAGCTTCGCCTCACGGCGCACACGCTCGGCAATCGGCCCCATGAACGCCGGGCCCCACGGGATGTTGGTCTCGGGAATGGTAAAGCCGACACTCACGCTCAGCAGGTCAAGGCCACCGGCCTTGAAGCGGCGCGCCAGTTCGATCGACTCTTCCAGGGTTTGCTCATCGCGGCCATCGTATTCCAATACGCCAAACCGTGCGGTCAGCGGCAGGTTCCCTGGCCACACTTCACGTACTGCTGCCAAGGTTTCCAACAGGAAGCGGCTGCGGTTGTCGAAGCTGCCACCGTAGGCATCGGTGCGCTTGTTGGAGTGCTCGGAGAAGAAGCTCTGGCCCAGGTAGCCGTGGGCAAAGTGCAGTTCGATCCACTCGAAGCCGGCATCACGCGCACGGCGGGCGGCATCGACGAAGTCCTGCTTCACCCGGGCGATGTCGCCAAGCGTCATTTCGCGTGGCACTTTCGGCAGGTTCGCGCCGAAGGCGATGGCGGACGGGGCGATGGTCTCCCAGCCGCGCGCATCGTCGGCGGCAATGTGGTCATCACCTTCCCATGGGCGGTTGGCGCTGGCCTTGCGCCCGGCGTGGGCGATCTGGATACCCGGCACGGAACCTGCGGCCTTGATGGCCTGCACCACCGGTACGAACGCCTGGGCGTGGGCATCGCTCCAGATACCGGCGCAACCGGGGGTGATGCGCCCTTCTGGTGCCACGGCAGTAGCCTCGACCACCAGCAGGCCGGCACCGCCACGGGCCAGGCCGGCCAGGTGCACATGGTGCCAGTCATTGATCATGCCGTCTTCGGCCATGTACTGGCACATTGGCGGAATGGCAATGCGGTTACGCAGGGTGACATCTTTGAGGGTATAGGGTTCGAACAGTGCGGACATGGGAAAACTCCGGGTTCATTTGAATTCTGTTGTTCGATCATAATCGAACTATGGCAATTAATGAAACCCCCGTTATCATGTCGGCCATGCGAGCCTATAAACATCCCAACGCTGAAGACCTGATCCTTGAACGCCTGCTCTATGCGCTCAGCGACCCCGTGCGCCTGGAAATCGTCCGCCATCTGGCCCGTGTCGCCGAAGCCAGTTGTGGCGAGCTGGACGGGGGGCGGCCGAAGTCGAGCATGTCCCACCACTTCCGCGTGCTGCGGGATGCGGGGTTGGTGCATACCCACAATGTGGGGACGACCCATATGAATTCACTGCGCAGCGAAATGCTGGACCAGCGGTTTCCTGGTCTGCTGGAGTGCATCCTGCGCCAGAGATGATGTTGCCTCGGCGCTGGGGTAAACCTGTGAGCGCGGGTTCGCCCCGAAGCGGCCAGAACAGGCAAAAAAAAGCCACGAGGTCACCCCCGTGGCTTCTTTCACAACAATGGCCGATTACAGCGCCATGTCGTTCTCAGGCTTGCTTTCAACCGGCTCGCTTGCGGCGCCACCGAAGTCAACGCTGGCGTCGATCACTGGCGGCTTCTCCAGCTGCAGCACTTCAGCGGTGTAGTTCCACTCTTTCTGGGTGGCCGCTGCCGAGTCGTTCAGCTTGGTGCCGTAGCTCGGTACGATTTCCTTGATCTTGGCCTGCCACTCCGGGGTAGCGACCTTCTCCTTGAACACGGTTTCCAGCACGTTCAGCATGATCGGCGCAGCGGTCGAAGCACCTGGCGAGGCACCCAGCAGACCCGCGATGGTGCGGTCTTCGGAAGCCACCACTTCGGTACCCAGCTTCAGCACGCCGCCCTTGTCGGCATCACGCTTGATGATCTGCACACGCTGGCCGGCCTGCCACAGGCGCCAGTCTTCCTTCTTGGCATTCGGGAAGTAGGTGCGCAGGGCTTCGAAGCGGTCATCGTCAGACAGCATCAGCTGGCCAGCGAGGTACTCGACCAGCGGATACTGGTCGATACCCACCTTGGTCATCGGCCACACGTTGTGGGTGGTGGTGCTGCTCAGCAGGTCCAGGTAAGAACCGTTCTTCAGGAACTTGGTCGAGAAGGTAGCGAACGGGCCAAACAGGATGACGCGCTTGCCGTCCAGCACGCGGGTGTCCAGGTGCGGTACCGACATGGGTGGCGCACCGGTCGAGGCAATGCCGTAGGCCTTGGCCATGTGCTGCATGGCCACGGTCGGGTTCTCGGTCACCAGGAACGAGCCACCCACCGGGAAGCCTGCATATTCCTTGGCTTCCGGGATGCCCGACTTCTGCAGCAGCTTCAGCGCGCCGCCGCCGGCACCGATGAACAGGAACTTGGCGTCGGTGGCCGACTCGGTACCGTCCTTCAGGTTCTTGTACTCGACGTGCCAGGAGCCGTCCTTGTTGCGGCTGATATCCTGCACTTCGCTGGACAGCTTCAGGTCGAAGCCTTTCTGGGTCTGCAGGTGACCAACGAACTGGCGGGTGATCTCGCCAAAGTTTACGTCGGTACCGATTGGCGTCCAGGTCACGGCCAGCTTCTGGTTCGGGTCGCGGCCTTCCATCATCAACGGGACCCACTTGGCGATCTGCGCGTGGTCCTCGGAGTACTGCATCGGACGGAACAGCGGGCTGGCCTGCAGCGCGTCGTAACGCTTCTTGAGGAACTTGATGTTGTCATCGCCCCACACGAAGCTCATGTGCGGGGTGGTGTTGATGAACGAGTGCGGGTTCTTCAGCACGCCCTGGCGTACCTGCCACGACCAGAACTGGCGGGAAATCTGGAAGGCTTCGTTGATTTCGATGGCCTTGGAGATGTTGACGTTGCCGTCTTTGTCTTCCGGGGTGTAGTTCAGCTCGGCCAGCGCCGAGTGGCCGGTACCGGCGTTGTTCCAGCCGTTGGAGCTTTCTTCGGCGACGCCGTCCAGGCGCTCGACCATTTCCATCGACCAGCTTGGCTCCAGCTCGTGCAGCCACACGGCCAGGGTCGAGCTCATGATGCCGCCGCCGACCAGCAGCACGTCTACTTTCTTGGTTTCTGCGGCGTGCGCTTGCATGAAGCTTGCAGCGACAGCCAGACCCAGCAAGGTCTTGCCAGCTTTCTTGAACATTGATCAATTCCAGTCATAAGAACAGAGGGAGGGCCTGTGGCTGGCCCAGGTAAAGCGTGTTCTTCAGCGCAGTCTTGTTATTGATCATTGTTCAGCAGCCAGAGAACCAGAAAACGACTCGGCCTTTCGTCGAATTGACCGACGAGGCTGAATCGTTTTTCCGATTGTATCTGAAATGCCAGCACAAACAAATTGCAGGGCGGAGCGTCAAGGCGACCGGTTGCCCCAGCGGCAGTTTGTCACGTCAAAAACAAAAACCCCCGGCCATATGCATGACCGGGGGCCTTGGATCACGCCGCAAGCGTCGCGATCAGGGTACCGCCAAGATTACTGCTGCTGAGGCAGTTTATCGATCGGGCCGCAGCCACCGATGATCTTGGAGATGGAAACCGAAGGGTGGAACAGATAGTCGTAGGTGCAGTTTTTTGGTTGGTTGTAGACCTGGCCAGTGCAACCCGACAGCAGGGCAACACCCGATACGACAGCAACGGCTACGGTGGCCTTGAACAGCTTTTTCATTACTCAGTCCTTTAAATGAATCATCTTCGGCCATCGTCTGATGGCGGCGGGATCATACAGAACCTGAGCATTGGATCCAAGTCGCGAGGAGCACAAGTTTGTTGCAGGCGTGCAACAACACGTTGCTGTTGCAGGAAATTTCCCAAGCACGAGACACGTGTTAAAGACTGGCGTATCGAAGAACACCGCCGGATTCTTACCGGCGAAGAGCGCCACCTAACAGCGATTGAAAA
The DNA here is from genome assembly GCF_026240995.1 of Pseudomonas sp. DCB_BI. NCBI lineage: Bacteria > Pseudomonadati > Pseudomonadota > Gammaproteobacteria > Pseudomonadales > Pseudomonadaceae > Pseudomonas > Pseudomonas sp. DCB_BI. Next base: position 71,094 of record NZ_JAPFCG010000014.1, read on the forward strand.
AGCCCCTGGCAACTCACCGTTACCAGGGGCTTGTTCAAACAGCCATCACGCCATCAATTGGTTTCCAGCTGATACGCCTTGCTCACGAACAAGGCCGCAAACAGGCTCTTGCCTTCTTTGAAGGTGTACTGTTCTTCGAACGTGCCATCCTCGACCAGCTTCTGGCCGATGGCACATTCCGAGTCGCTGTGGTTCTTGCCCTTGGTGCCGAAATCGCTGCTCCATGACGACAAGCCAACTTCTTCACAGAACGCGGCGAACTTGGCTTTCGGGACTTGCTGCTGGTAGTCGGCAAAAGCCTCTTTCAGCGGTTTGAAGCCGCTGTAGCTCACCGAGTAGTTCTCGACCTTGGCCTTACGGGCAAAGCCGCTTACCGCTTCAGCCAACACCGCCTGGCCGGAGTACGGGCTGTATGCCCCAATCAGCATCGCGCTCAAGGCACTCTTGAGCTGGGCTTCTACATCATCCAGCTCTGGCAGCGACTGGAAGTCGGCCTTGCGGACGATCTCGCCCACCTTGGAGCCGTCGTTGCGGTGGGTTACCACAAAGGCCATCGAACCTTCGCCATCGCTGGAGCGCTTGATGGTGAAGTCCAGGTCGACCGTGGTGCCGAAATCACCGGTGCTGCTGACCAGGAACGCGCCGGTCAGCGGCTGGCGCACCGCCATGTTGGCACCCCAGTCAAAGTCCGACTGGGTCGCGCGGCCATTGGCCGTCAGTTCGGCACGCGGCTGGATTTCGTCGCTGACATCCGCAACCAGCACCACCTCGGCGCCTTTGCTGGCAACGAACGGGTTGGCCATTTGCATGCCCAGCAGCTGAATGTGGATGCTGCCATCCTTGCTGTCGCCGTCGTGAGCCAGCTTCAGTGCGTCGGCCTTCAGGTAGACCCCGGCCGCATTGTGGCTGGCGTTGAGCTGGTACTTGGCCCAACCCGCCAGACCCTCGGTAGCCGAACTACCCTGTACCGACTCCATCATGCCCGACAGGCCGCGCATGAACTGCTGGGCGCCATTGGTCTGCGCCGCCGCCACACGGATTTCCGGGTCGTCCACCGTCAGGTTGCCGGAGAATGCCGAATAGGAAACATCGCCCTCGGACAGCACGTCCTCGAGGAAGTAGCGCTCCTTGAATTCGTCATAGTAGGCCAGTGCAGCCTTCTTGCCCGAGCTGGCGACCATTGCGTAACCACCGCCGAGCACCAGCACCGCCGCGGCCACACCGCCAATCAGCAGCTGCTTCTTGTTCATCTGTTTGATCATGGTGTTTGCCTCACTGGACCATCGCGGAAGCGTTGTTCCAGTCGTTCACGTACTTTTGGGAGACCTCGGGGGTCCAGCTGAAATCGATACCGGCGTTGGGGAATTCCTTGGCCAGCACGGCACCGAACGACACGCGGTCGGCACAGTGATCCTGCTTGCACGCCTCGGGTTCACCGGCGCTGTAGGCACGGTAGGTGGGCACGGCGCGGCCGTCGTCCAGCGGGAAGTACGGCGTGGCGTTGGCCACCTGGGTCACGTACCAGCCCTCGCTGTATTCTTCGTCCGCCACCAGGCGACCCTTGCTCGGGAAGTCGATGGTGTAGAAGTCACCCTGCTTCCCGGTCACGTGCACCATCATCGGCGCCACGCTGGCCGAGCTCGACGGGTTCTGCTGAGCCAACGGCGAAGCGAAGCGCACCTTGATGCCGGCCATTTGCGCCAGGGCTTCGGTTTCGCGCCCTTTGAAGTCGCTCATGCCGTCCTGCAGCTGTTGGTAACGCTCCAGCACCCGGGTATGCACGCGGGCCAGTTCCTGCTGACGCTGGCGTTCTTCACGCACACGTTGCTGCTCACGCTGCACCGCCCAGTTGGCGCCGTCGCGCACATCGAAGAACAGGCCCTGACGGTTGATGCCGATGCGGTTGCGGACGATTTTCTGCGCGTCGTTACCCCAGATGTTGGTCGATATCGCCGAGATGTCCTTGACGATGAACAAGTTGGCCACATCGGTGGTGGTTGGCGAGGTGGTCTTGATCAGGTCGAAGACTTCCAGCGCGGCTTCCTTGTACTTGGCTGCATCGAGGGCAAACGACTCGTCCTGTGTGACCGCCACGTAATAAGGGTCGCCGCTGAACGGGCGCAGCACGCCGTAGCTGCCACGGCTGAAGGTCAGGTACACCTTCATCTGCCGGCTGGGGATTTCGCCTACCAGGAAAGCCGCTTGGTCAGCTTCCGGGGTGAGGTAGGACACCGCCTTGTTCTTGACCGCAGGCTCAAGGTTCTTGTTGAAGATCAAGCCGCTTGGGTGCGCGTAGACACGGTTCCAGTTATCGCCACGGTAGGTGCCCACAGCCTTCCAGCTGATTTTTTCGAAGTTGCCTTCGCCAAAGCCGGACGCTGGGCACGGCATGGCCGGCGTGGTGCCGAACGACAGGGTGTCGCCGTCGCTGATGATCGATGTGCTGAGTACCCATTTGCAGCCCGCGGCATCCGTTACCTGCATCAGGTTGCGGTTTGCCAGGACTACGGAGCGGCCGAAATCGGAGGTGGGCGCTGCGGCTACTGCGGCCGCAGGGGCCGGGATGGGCGGTGCGACCGGGGCGGCTGGGGCGTCGGCGGCCGGCGCTGGGGCTGGTTCTGCAGCTACGGCTGGGGCAGGCGCGGGAGCCGGGGCAGCTTCCGCCTTCGCGGGTGCGGCTTCAACTACCGCCGGAGCCGGCTCGGCTGCAGGTGCTGAAGCCGGAGCAGCAACCGGGGCTTCTGGCTGCGCAGGTGCCGGCACTGGCGCAGCTGCTGCAGCCGGCGCAGGGGCAGCCGGCGCAGGGGCAGCGGCGGCAGGCGCGGCGGCCAAGGTCACCAGGCCCAGGTTGCTGGCATTGCCCGAGCCGCTGGCGTACAAGGTGCCCTTGGCATCGACCGCTTTCCAGCTCACCTTGGCACTCGAGCAGTCCTTGGCGAACACGAATGGCAGTTTGGTCAGCAGGCCCGACAGCAGTTCCTGGTTGTCCCAGGCCGGGCGGGTGATGGTCATTTCGACCTCGGGTTTGCACCAAGTGGTTGCGTCCCCAGGCACTTCGACCTTGATGTTGTCTTTCTTCGAGAAGGCTAGCTCGTGGGCGACCGCCTGCGGTACCAGACCACAAGCGCCGATCACAGCCAGCGCGAGCGCGTGCTTTTTCATGGTATTCCTCAGATCAGTTCCCAGGTGCCGTTGGCTTGTTTGCAGAAGGTGTTCTGCTCTTGCTCGGTCTGCCCGCTTTGCGATTTCAGGCTGACGGTAACCGGGCGGCAGGCGGCTTCTGCGGCGACCGTCTGGGTCGGCAGCGACTGGATCGAGTCCAGGTCGAAGCCTTGGGTTTCCTTGCTGGCGGCAACGTCCAGCTCGTCCAGGTTCACCGCCGGGGTGACGCGCTTGGCCACGGCCTGGGCCTTGGGCTCGACGTAGTTCTTGTGCACATAACCCACGGTCACACCCTTGCGGCCGACCAGGATCCAGTCACCGGTGGAGCCCACGGCGGTGAATTCGGTGTGGTTCTTCAGGCTGCCGACCTTCTCGCCAGTCTGGTTAGGCGCAGCGCGCACGTTGAGGTTGTCGCTGATGGTCACATACGGCTCGTTGATCAGCTTCATCGACGGCACCGCCTGGATCTTTGGCGCGCGCTTGACCTCGACCTGCTTGGTCTTGGTGTATTCCTTACCCGGTACGATCTGCGCGGTGGCGCCGGAGTGGTCGGACTTCCAGGTGACTGGCTGGGCACTGGCAGTGGTTTGCTGCTGGCTCAGCACTTCCTGGGTGCGCAACGCCAGGGCCTGCTGGTCCTTCTCGTCCAGCATGTGGCCGATGCGGTTGCCCACGTAGGCACCAATGCCACCGGCGATCAGCGCGGCGGCGATCTTGCCGTTGCCACTGCCCATGGTCGAGCCGATGGCCACACCGGCCAGGCCACCAATCACGGTGCCCGCTTGCTCTTTGCTGATCCCGAGCTGTGCACAGGCCGTGGTAGAGGCGATGGCGACCGCCAGAAGGGACGCGACGAATTTCTTACGCAAGTGGAGCACTCCATTTTCGGTGGGGCGCACAGCCGCCTGCCGCAGCCAGGAATTGGCGGCAGCATTCGAAGTTGTGCGGGCTTGTCAGAGAGGGCGCAGCACTGGTCGCAGACGACAATTCAGCCGTCCAGCGAAGGGCGTAGGGGTAGACCAGCACGGCGCGAACCATCCAACGAATCCATGTCAGGAAGAGGTCATCGCCCAGCGCGCGTAATCATTACGGCGTGTGGCCTGGGCGTGAGTGGCGTATTAGAGAGCCGCATTGTAGCCCAAGGTGCCATTAGCAGTTCAAGACAAAATGTTGCGGGAGGCCTGTCTGATGTATTGGTAAAAATCCGTCCTACAACTTGTACTCAGAATTATCCCCTTCCTTGTAGGGCGTTTCCCAAACATACTGCCAACCCGCTCAAACGGTTGCGACGGATTCGGTCGCGCTCTAGTCTCGGCTCGTCGTTGTGAAATCAGCGACCGGCTTTGACAGGCCGATTACTCAAGTTTCCGTTGCAGCGCTTGATGGCAGCTGTGCATGGGGCACATTCGTGTGCGCCGGGTCCTTGGGTATACCGGTCTGTCAACCCATGTATAGCTGCCTCCATTCGTTTGACAGCGTTGCCAGGCGGCTCCACTACCCAAGGAGCTTACATGCGCAAAACAGTCCCCGATCCACCCTACTCCCCCCATTCCACCCAGATCCTGCAAGACACCCTGGTCCAGTCCTCAGAGTACGTACTCTGCGCCCTGTCCGTGGCCCGCCAATCCGTGCAACTCAAACCTACCGCCCACAGCTCGATCGTGATGCAGGCCGTGATCCATGAAATGGAGGCGGTACAGGGGCTGGTCGAGTCGGCGTTGATGCAGTTGCAGATGCGGCCGCATTTACCCACAGAGCCTTACACCTTGCATTAGCAGGTCAGGCCTCTTCGCGGGCACGCCCGCTCCCACAGGGTCATCACAGCCGTCACGCACTGCACAGAAATTGTGGGAGCGGGCGAGCCCGCGAAGAGGCCACCCCAGGCAACCCAGAATCCAGGGAAACAAAACAATGCCCACCGACAACACAACAGAACCCACCACAGTCGGCAAGACCTGCTTCTACCAAGGCGAAAACAACACTCACCCGCTGTTCCGCATCGAACCCGGCATCCCCTGCCAGGACGCCCGCGAACAGGCCTCCGAACTGATGGATTACGTGCGCGACCTGATCATCACCGGCCTGATGGACGGCGACCAGAAACTGATCTGGGCCTCGCATTACCTGAGCGCGATGGCCAAGGCGCTGCTGGATGATGCTGAGTTGGGGATGATGAAAAAGTAAGTGCGAGGAAGCCCTGGAAACGCAAAATATCCCGGGGCTTCACCGATTGCATCATGTCGCAAACACACCTAAGCGAGCCCCCACGCTGACAGCTGGAGTGCGACATTCTCTACCGCCATGTAGTCCATTTCCCAAACGCTCAGCAAACCCGCGCTATCCGTTGCCAGCGCTCCGCTCGCGCCCTAGCCTCATCACGTCACGGCCAAACCAAGCGCCGACGATGGGAGGCGAACATCGCTGCAGGCGTATACACCCGTTGCGTAATGGGCAACCCACTCCGTTTATAGAGCCGCAGGCCCACTCGGCTGCTCACTCATCGACAAGGAGTAGCCAGTAGGCTACATTCAATGCATGCCGAATCAGATAGACACAACGTCTGAATTTGACGATTGGCTAGATGGCCTAAAAGATCCAATTGGCAGAGGTGCTGTTTCCTTGAGGATTGCCCGAGCAGAAAACGATTGCTTCGGTGATATCGAATCCGTTGGCGAGGGTATCAGTGAGATGCGCGTATTTGTAGGCCCCGGATATCGAATCTACTTCGTTCGAACGGGCGCAATCCGCTACCTGATGCTCTACGGTAGCGATAAAACAGATCAACGCAGAGCCATCAAACGAGCAAAGGAAATTTTTGATGCTTTACGAGGTAAAAAATGATGAGCAAAAAAATTTCGCCGCAAGACATGCCTATCCTTGATCTGGATTTGAGCAAAACAAAACGCTTCGAGGCCTCCCGGTTTCTCGACAGCCCGGAAACCATCGCGGCATTTCTGGCAGAGGCAATGAAGGCTAATGACGCTCAAACCCTGATGCATGCATTGGGTGAAGTGGCAAAAGCCAAGGGCGTGAATCAGTTTGCGCAAGACGCAGGGGTCAATCGAGAGTCTCTTTATAAAACGCTGAAGGGCGGAGAAAAGACCCGTTTCACCACTATTCAAAAACTGATGGTTGCGTTAGGTGTAGAGCTCACAGTCAGGCCGCTCGAGAAGCTTCCGGGCTCTTGATTTAAGCGCTCGGGCAATTAGCATGCTGACTGTAAATCTTTACCTTCCATAACGAAAAAGCCCCCGGAAGCTTTCGCTTCCAGGGGCTTGATCTTGTATGGCGGAGAGATAGGGAATCTCCGATCAGGGTTCCACAGCCCAGAAAACCCAATGAATACGGGACTTTCTAGCGCAGAGTAGTAGAAAATAGTAGTAGAATCCACTCTATTACTCCAACCTCGGTGCTCCCCATGGCGGACCATATTTTTCAGAAAGCAGGCGAGTCAACATGGTATGTGCGTCTCGACGTACCTAAGGACGTCCGTAAAGCACTTGGTAATCGTCGCGTACTGATTCAGTCACTGAAAACGGGAATGCGGTCTGAGGCAATGGTGAATCGTCTCCCGATCCTTGCTCAGTGGAAGGCCGACATTGAGGCTGCAAGATCGACGCGCAAGGTTAGCCGTGAAGGCTGGCAAGACAAGGTCCATGCTAAGGCTGCCGAGCATCGACAGCGTGCTGACGCCGCCCTCATCGAGGGGATACGAAACGCACCCAAGGGATCAAGCAGCCCGACCATCGAAACGGTTACAGAACGTATCGCACAACTTGCCGCTGATCAGGCTGAATTGATAGCACAGGTCAGAACCATGGAATCTGAGACTGGAATAACTGGTCTGGCAGATCGTATGGAAGCTCAATTTAGCTCTGAGCCTACAACCGTGACTGATGGAGTTCAGGCTGCGGACGAAATCACCCAGCATTACATTTCTGAGTTATCTAGGGTGCGGTATGAGTTGTCATCCAGCGAGATTACCGAAGCCAAATCCATCATTGCCAATCCTAAAGCCTATAAACCAAGATCACCAATAACGCCATCCATGATTGATGAATGGGCTATTAGTCTTGTATCTCAAATAGCCTCAGAAAAGACTCGGAATAGTCATCGAGCACGACTGCAACGAATTTCTCAGTATTTGAATACGAAAGGTGCCCTGCTCACATTCGATACGATCCATCAATTTCTCACATCGCAATCAGGAGCTCGACAGACACTGGCCAACTACCTTTGGTCTGGTCGCGATTTCTGGCGGTGGGCAGTAAAATATAACGCCCAATTTAGAGAGCAGTTCGCCACCCAGCAGTGTCCATTCGATGGCCATACGTTACCAAGGGCTGGTAAGGCGGCTGGCGAATCTTACGTTGCCTTCACCCGTGTCGAAGTAGAAACTCTGTACAAGCTTGCGCGTGAGGATGGTAAGGATGACTTGGCAAATCTGATTGTGATTGGAGCATATACCGGTGCTCGTCTTGAAGAAATAGGTCGCCTTAAATCAGACGACACGATCATCGACAGCGACGGGGAGCCAATAGGTTTCCGAATCAACCAAGCAAAAACAAGTGCTGGTGTGAGGGAGGTGCCTATTCACTCTTCTTTGACTTCCCTTTATAAAGAACTCTCTTCACAGGCGTCTGCTAACGATGGTTATCTCTTTAAAGGTGGAAGGAACAAGTATGGCAACCGTCTCGACGGTCTGAGTAAACAGTTCGGGAGATTGAAGAAGAAAGCCAACTTCTCAGACCTTCATGTATTCCATAGCATACGAAAAACAGTCACCACCGAACTCCATCAAGCTGGAGTCGGTCTGGAAGTGTTACCGTACCTGTTGGGGCATGAAAATACATCGTTCACACTCAGCACTTACAGCGGCGGATGTTCATTTGAACAAAAGTTAGAAGCAATACAAAAAATCACATACGAATTTAACTTATAAAACACAAATTGCTAGTCACAGGTATATACATTTTCATATATAAATGATATAATTGGCATATCAAGACAGATGAAGATAGTTATCTCGCACAGACAACTTCAGTAACCTCCTTGATGCTCCCTAACGGGATGTATAACACCCAATAGAGATTGGGATTTCAATTAATCATAATATTGATTGCAAGGTGTTGCATAGTTCATTTTGATACACGCTAGAATTGTTGCTTAGGTCGTGCATTCTCATGACCTCTTTTTATTCTTCAACAATGTGATTGGCTTTCTCTCCTTCCAATCATATTGCGGTGTTTCCTGTCCCTCAATCAGGAGGCACCCCTCACTTTAGAAAACCCGTACCTTTACCTCATTTAATTGTTGGTAATCGGTATGGGTTTTTTATCATCTACACAATCATTTGTGACACATAAGGAACAATTACACCACATGAATAAACATCAGTGCGCCATTTGCAGCGCCCGGTTGATCAACAAACGTACTGGCACTAAAACCTGCTCTGATAGATGTCGTAAACGCCTAAGTCGACTAAACATTAAATACGAACAGAACAAGGAATATTGATATGAATTTCAAACCGGGGCGCTTTGAGCAGCGACTGAAAGCATCAGCACTAAGGCTCAAGGAGCAGCGAAATAAAGACAGGTTCTACAAGAACGACCCAATGCATAACCCCTGTAGTTCTGAACACGCCTCATGTGATCAAGGAATTTTCGACAAGCAGGAATCAGCCCAGCATCCAGCAAGAGCAATGGACGACGCAACATACGTTAATAACATTCTGACGCAGACCCGAACACTACTGAGCAAAGAGAAGGAAACCAATTAATGACTAAGAAACAAACAAACAAGTTATCCAGCACCACCATCCATGGCACACCCCCTGCTTGGAATGATGCTGAATTCAATCGTCGTCTTCGCATTGGAATTCACGCTTATGAGAATACCAGTGAATGCACTGTCATGGTTAATCACCCACTGGAACATGAATGGCTAAAGCTTGTGGCTCAACATGTAGCAGAGGGTTATACACTCGACCGTCGGTGGCCTATTTATCACGCCGAACTGACTAACAGCGTACCAATGGTTAAACCTGAAACATTGCAGGTGACCGACAAGGAAGCAATTAAGGCAAAAGTAAAAGCCGATTACGTTCAACACTTGCAATCTCAATTGGATGAATACAAAGCGAAGCTTGCCCGTCAGCTTGTGGAAGCACAGGAAGAAAAGGAACGTAGGGTACTCGAACAAGCGAAAGCCAAACGCCTTTCAGATGCAGCACAAGAGGCTCAGGATTGTTATGGTGAATTGACCATTCCTCATGGATTCCCTGAAGAAAAACCAGCCATATTTACTACCGACTTGTAATCGCCATGCTCAATTGTTTAGTGATGAATATGGAAAAGAACCTCATCATTGATGCCTATAAAGGCATCAGTGACGAGGCTATCACAAATATCAAACACCAGTACCGCCACCCTGAATTTAAAGTGATGCTGGTATGCTCTACGATTTTTAGCAAGTGGAAACGACTAGATAAACGTAATCATGGGCACGGCCATGTTCCCATCAACCACCTATTGAGGATTAGCAACGCCTATCGAGATGCAATCAAACACATCTCAAAGAGAACACGTAAAGGGAACTACGATGAAGACGACAACGCTGGCTTGTGATGTTCATCAACACCATGGCCTGTATACCTAAGCCACCAGATAGAAGGGTTTAAAAGATTTGCTAAGGAACACGGATGGCTACGCTAAAGTGAACTATGCCCTAGAAGGCTCTAAAAGGCGATTCTGAGCGTTTTAGCTGGCACTGGTGGGTTAAGGTAGGCATAGATGCAACCGGTGCTATATGGCGCTTATTTTTCCCCTACCACTGCCCTTACTCTATGTCAACAACTTTACCTTGACTTTCACCCAGCATTCCTGTATAAAGGCCGCCAAATCTGACACATACCTCCACGCGAATTCCCTGATTAGACGGGATGTGTCGCAGGGGGCTTTGTCGTGTCTACGATTTGCCCAACACAGTCGCTTATGACACATACACCCTTCCGGCAACCACTGAGGTCATGCCTATGAACTGAACTTTTAAAAAGGAGAATTAAGAATGCACCACCACCTCATCCACGTTGATGGACTTGTAGTCGATACCGTCACTGGCGAGATTCTTGGCTACGACGCAAAGCCTTCTATTTATCAAGGCCTGTATGACTGTATGCAGGCAGCCCCTCAAAAGCCGAAAGGCTTGAACTCACGTCATCATGTAGTTGACTACAACGATGGCAGCCCTGTGCCGACCAACGAAACGATCCCGAATGATGACCGGTTTATAGTCTCAGCTAGCGCGGAAAAAAAATCGAACGCGGGAGCGAAGCAGCGAGTTGTAAAAAATCCATTCTATGCCCTTCTCGATATTGCAAAATTTGAAAAGGTCAAGTTGCCTTTTGTGGATGGGTATATTCATGGTGCAATCCATATCGGGCCGGGAATCATCAATGGTCGCTACAGCGTAGCCGCCTCGGACGTTAGACAGGTGCTTCACCAACCTTTGATTTCAAGAGACGTAGCAGTAGGATTCCTGCGCAATCACGAAAGCGGTGTTATGAGTAAAACACAAGCAGACAGAGTGGTGTTGGCAGCCCGCATTGCCCTTGGTGGTATCGCCCTGTATCTGGAGCGTAATCCTGACGTACTCGCCACTTTTGATCTGACGGTTGATTTTGATCTGTTCTGGAAGGAATTGAAGGAGATAGATTCCGTGAAGATTGAGGCTCTTGCGATGCTCGACAGCGGCATGAGGATCAAAGACGTGGCTGAGGCGGTGGGACGGAGCCGCAATACTGTGAGCACATGGAAGCGAGAGGCAATCAATCATGCACAATTCGCCCCAGATGTAATTTACGAAGCGGCAGCGTAGCGGATCATTGAAGGAGGCTTAAGCCTCCCATACGGTATTTAGCCATGCACAATCCGCCCCAGATATTTTAAGAGAGTGAAGCGAACGTGCTGTTCTTCTGTGGAGATTGTCCACAGGGTAAGTTTTCTTCAGGGTGTATACCCTGCAAAGAATGATCTAGGAAAAATGGAAGAGGAGATGGGTACAAAACCCATCAAAACAAAGAGATCATAACTCATAGCTTCGCTATGAATATTGCTTTCCTGTACTGAGTACAGAAGACAGATCAAGAGCTTATCGGACTTATTGTCCTCTTCCTTAATGCATTCGCTACGCTCACTGTTCGACTCCGTCTCACATGCCAGTACCACTATATAGATGTATCGGCATCTTGAGGACATTGCATTCTTATCGAAGCGAGAGCGTAGATCAATAGTCCTCAAATACTATCTACCCTCTACAACAGACAGAATGATGTACAGGAGTCAGTACAGGAAATGTACAGGGTGATAAACAGGAATGCATTCCATGACAACCTGTTTAAGATAACCCATCAAATGCTCTGTAACCCTGATTCTGTAAGGGTTGAATGGGTATTCGTCTAAACACATCCGTCAATCTCTCTACAATTCCTTTCTATTTATGCAGGAATGCGGGGATTTAATCAGGGATAGCAGGAAAACCCCACGCCTTTAGGCATGAGAGGCTCTATAGAGCGATATCAGAGGATTTCTTATCTGACTGATGGAGAAATCTAGGTATTAACTGTAAAGCGGCTCATACGCAAGCTATGAAGCTTATATAAGGCATCACCCCTCCCTGATGTAAGGGAGGAGCGATTAAGGCGTATATCAAGCGACGTTTGCTGTTATTTATCATTCCGCTTAGAAGGGAAAACCATTGGTATTCCGAATTGAATACGCGAAGCACTACCAGACCTGTCTGTAGCTTCAACGCCTGCATTCAGACCAAATGACGCAATCCCTACCTTTAGCCCTCCTTTACCAGCCTCAGAGCTTTCCGCAGTGACAGCAACGTCGAACTCCACACGCTCAACAAGCCTGCCACGTGTGCCCTCACCCGGTAGGAGTAGTCGCCCGTATCCTTGTGCTGAGTTTGAGTGAGTAACAAGATCAACGGGGTTAACTTGAGCATCAGTGTTAGCCAATGCCTCACTGGCTGTCAGAATCCCTTCAGCAATCTGTGTAAGGCTGGTGGCGATGAAATCTTTCAAATCCATTTGACAGTCCTCTATGTGAATGGTCGAAAACGACTGTGTTGGGCAATATTGCCGTCAAGAATCCTCAGAACGGTATATTTCCCTCTTGATGATCATCAGGATTGTGATCGGTGATCTGAGCTGAATTCAGGTAGACCCGCAGAGGTGGATGCTCATCGTGCTGGTAGAGACTGTAGTCTTCAGTTTTCCAGTCTGTTGTCTCAACAAAGCGGTAGCCTTGCTCCATGAGATTTTTATGAGCCGCAATGAAGGCATGATTACCTAGGTGGTAATCCAACCGGTAGTGGCCCATGTCCCCCTCCATGGTCAATGGGATCGATTCCCCTTCCTCAGCATCTCTAATCGTTTCATGCATCTTGGAAAGGTCGAAGATGGCCAGTTCAAGCAGCTTGCGTAAATGCTCGTCAGACTTGGCTTCTACTGTGATGGTCAGTGAACGCGGGTTACTCATAGCGATAGCTCCTCTACTCGGGAATGCCCAATGGTAACCACCATCACCACTGCTCTGCATAGTCTCAAAAAATCGTACCGATATGGGCATACATCAGGCAGTACATGAAACTGACCCTGTGGTGTACTGATTAATGTACCGATAAATAGCGCTTGACTACCCTATGCGGTACGACAATAATCGGTACAACCAAAACGATACAGGTGAGATTTACTATGTTCATTCGCGGCTACCTTCGAGCCTCCACAACCGATCAAGATGCAAACCGTGCTCGTGCTGCATTGTCAGAGTTCGCCATTGCACAAGGTCACAAGGTTGCCGCGTTCTATGTTGAGAACGTGTCTGGTGCAAAGCTGGAGCGTGACCAACTCAATCGTTTGATTGACGACAGCCATGAAGGTGATGTGCTTCTAATTGAGCAGGTAGACCGCCTCTCCCGTCTGCAAGCTGATGATTGGGATGACCTGAAAGCCCGTATCCAAGAAAAGGGCATCACTATCGTTAGCTTGGACCTACCTACCAGCCACACAGCACTCACTGCATCTGGTGCTACTGATGACTTCACCAAAGGCATGATTAAGGCGGTCAATGGCATGCTGTTGGACATGCTGGCAGTGGTAGCCCGTAAAGACTATGAAGACCGTCGTCGCCGTCAGGCTGAAGGCATCACTACAGCGAAGGCTAACGGTGTGTACAAAGGCCGCAAGACAGACGAAGCCTTGCATCAACGTATCCGTACCGCATTGGAAAGCGGTATGAGCCTGCGCAAGACAGCAGCACTTGTAGACTGCGCTCTCAGCACTGTACAACGGGTACAAAAAGACATGAAAGCAGCTATTTAAAACTAGCTTGATACAGCAACGCTAGCCGTTACCCTTTGGGGTGAGATTGATATAGCATCAAACGCCTCGCTATGGTCCTATTTGGAGCTATGGCGGGACTTCATTTTATGATTGACAGAATTACAACAGAGCACGGATTCCACATAGGTTTGAGCACCCTTCCATTGGCACAACGGATGGTAGTCGAACCCATTAGCTATCATGCCGGATGATCGGACCAGCGAATTCGGGGGATTGGAGCAAAAGCGGGTCGCAGTTTTAGGTGGGTTGGTTTTAACTTGAAGTAGCAGACAACTGATTAATTCCCTTTAGATTTTTTGTGATGATCAATAAACTTTTTGATATCCTCATATGACACCATCGAGCGACCATGAAGGAATGCTTTTTCTAATTCCATGTAGAATTGTCTTGGACTGGAAACAACTTTCTTTGCCTTAGCTCGCGCCGCCCGTACAAGTTCATGGTTGCGATAACCAGCCTTCGCCACCTCATCATCAATGATCAGATTAATAATTTCTTGTTTGTCTTTGTAGCTGTAGCTGTTAATGTAAAAACGAGCGATAGCTGTATAGAACCATTCACCGGCAATAAATCGCTCAAACCTTTCATTGAGGTGAAGTATCGCCGCGTTAAGCTCACCAGTAGAAATCATCTCTTTGTAAAATGGAACAAACGAATCATATACGACGCCGGCACTGACTTCTTGGCTAGGAGCGATCATGAAATGAAATGGACAAGGAGCTTTGAGATTTACAGCTTCTCGAATGACAAACCCATGACAAGTAGCGAGAATTAGAGATACGTTATTACGGGCAGCGCTATTAATGGGGGCGACAAGCTGAGCCAAATCGTGCCACGAGATATGCTCATTTGAAGAGGCCAGCCACAAACCTTTCTCAGGATCACCATGACATTCGAAGTGCAAGGCGGGAAATAGCACACCGGCTCGGCATTCGTTCTCTATTTCTTTCAGTAATGCGACCAACATTACTTTGCTTTTGACTAAGTAGCGAGTACAGTAATTATACCTCCCAATTGAATTGGCAAAGTCACTGACATCTTCATACAGCCACCTACCCGTCTGCTTCTCCGCCGCAGACAGACCATCGAAAATCAACAATTGATTATTACGACATATTGCGGTGTACTTAATTTCAGCAGACATTGGAGCCCCCGCATGCCAAATGAATAGATCGTCAGTCTTCCATACTATCAATTGCAAAATTTATGAAGGCTGAGCAGCAGATAAGCATAAATCGAGCATCTGCTTTGGTGCAAGGTTTGTCACCATCGAGCAAACCGTGTCGAATACCTCCAGCATCGCTGGTATAGCCGTATAGCGTCATAAATGCTGACTTCAGGCTTGAGTGCAGGCCATGTTTAGTCTCAAGTGTCTTGAGCGCCTGACCCAATGTCGCCTTGTCATCCCCAATCAGCTTTTTAGCAAGCGACTCTACAGCACTAATACTCTCTTTGATGGAGTTTCGATAATCAGGGTTTTCCCTATCAGTGAGCATACCCAATGCAGTTTGGAGATGAATTCTAACACCTGCATAGCGATCCGACCTACCAATGGCAGACTCAACCTCTTCAGCCTCCTCAAAAGATGTAATAGGAGTAATACATCCCGACACGAAGCGATAAGCTGAGTTCTCCCGCTCTAAAACCTTGTTGAACTCACGAACAAGCTGACCTGAAGAATTACAATAGTTGATACTTACCACAAACTCCATAAAGCTATAAACACGATGCCAAGGAGATTTAAAAAAGAAATCTCGCAAATCTCGCCGATATGACTCCCAGCTATTTGGCATGTAATCAATAGGCTTTTTAAAGAAGCCAGAGTAAACCTTTAGGGCTAACCCGTTAAAGTTTGAATACGAAAGAACATCTACACCAATGTGATTATTCGGTCGATACTGTGAAAATAACTGTAAACATAGTACATTCCATAGCGATACGAGTAACTCTGCGTCAATATCTTCAGTTTGTGCGACCTTATGAACGGGAGCCAATCCCATACGTTGAGAAAAATCCATTGTCACCATGGCACCCCTTCTATGCGTGTAGGGCCAATGCAGGCCTTTCGATTCACAGCATTGTACACGGTGGCTGATGGCCATAGAGCGGCAAGGAGCACCCTACGGGTACACAGGAGGCGATGTATGCACAAAGAAGCACCTTGCCGGATGGAGTAGCACAGGGAGGGCTACGGCCATGGCAAAGGTGGGGGTGAAAAGGGAGGGATGAGTAGTAGAAATAAGTAGTAGAACTGAAAAAGAAAAACCCCCGTAACTCATTGAATTACAGGGGTTTTCTATGTATGGCGGAGAGATAGGGATTTGAACCCTAGGTACTGTTGCCAGTACAACGGATTTCGAATCCGTCCCGTTCGACCACTCCGGCATCTCTCCAATGCCGCGCATCATACCAGCGTTCTTTTAAAACGCAAACCTTTTTTTAAAAAAAATCGCGTGGTATCAGGCGCTTGCGTGAACGTGCCGCTTACAGCGGCACGCCCAGGCGCTTGGCAACTTCTTCGTAGGCTTCGATCACGTCGCCCAGGCCCTGACGGAAGCGGTCCTTGTCCATCTTCTTGCGGGTTTCCTTGTCCCACAGGCGGCAGCCGTCCGGGCTGAACTCGTCGCCCAGCACGATCTGGCCGTGGAATACGCCGAATTCCAGCTTGAAGTCCACCAGCAGCAGGCCGGCGTCATCGAACAGCTTGCTCAGCACTTCGTTGACCTTCAACGAAAGCTTCTTCATTTCCACCAACTGCTCGGCGGTGCCCCAGCCGAACGCGACAACGTGGGATTCGTTGATGAAGGGGTCGCCCTTCTCGTCGTTCTTCAGGAACAGCTCGAAGGTGGACGGCTCCAGCTTGATGCCCTCCTCCACGCCCAGGCGCTTGACCAGGCTGCCGGCAGCGTAGTTACGCACCACGCACTCGACCGGGATCATGTCCAGCTTCTTCACCAGGCACTCGTTGTCGCCCAGCAGCTTGTCGAACTGGGTCGGCACGCCGGCTTCTTCGAGCTTTTGCATGATGAAGGCGTTGAACTTGTTGTTCACCATGCCTTTGCGGTCCAGCTGTTCGATGCGCTTGCCGTCGAACGCCGAAGTGTCGTTACGGAACAGCAGGATCAAGCGGTCGGCGTCATCGGTCTTGTAAACCGATTTGGCCTTGCCGCGGTAAAGTTCGTCGCGTTTTTCCATGATTGGGCTCCGCTTGCTTGAGGTGTTGGGCTAGGCGATTTCGCGCCAGTCGAGCCCGTGTTCCTGATTCGCCACCTGGAGCCAGTCCGGGTCACACCCGAGGGTGTCGACAAAGCACTGGCGGGCCAAGTGTGGCAGGTTGTTCTTGCTGCTGAGGTGGGCCAGTACCAGGTGTTGCAGGTTGTTCCAGCCCAACTCGTGCACCAGGCGCGCAGCCTGGTGATTGTTCAAATGCCCTTGCATGCCACCCACCCGCTGCTTCAGAAAAGCCGGGTAGTGACCACGTGCCAGCAGGTCGCGGCAGTGGTTGGCCTCGATCAGCAGTGCATCCAGGCCCTGATAACGTTCCAGCAACAGCGCGTCGTAAGAGCCCAGGTCGGTCAGCATGCCAAAGCGCCGCTTGCCGTCGCTGACCACGTACTGCAAAGGCTCGTAGGCGTCGTGCTCGACCCGCGCTGCGGTTACTTCCAGGCTGCCGATACGCAGGCTTTCGCCACACGCGAGAAAACCGGCCACCTCCACCGGCTTGCGCATGCCGCGCAAAGTCCCTTGGCTGAGGTAGACCGGTACATTGTAGCGCCGTGACAGCAAGCCGACCCCATGCACGTGGTCGGCATGTTCGTGGGTGACCAGCACTGCACTGAGCTGAGCTGCAGAAACCCCGAGCAGCGCCAGGCGCCGCTCGGTTTCACGCAGGGAAAAGCCGCAATCGACCAGGATGAAGGTGTCACCACTGGCGATCAGCGTGCCGTTCCCTTGGCTGCCGCTTCCAAGTACCGCGAAGCGCACTTAGCCCAGGTGGTCCTGAATGGCGCTCAGCACGCGGCGGGCGACATCGGCCGGAGCCACGGTGTTGATGTTTTTCTCGACCGTGACCTGCACGCTCTCACCCACCTTGCTCAGGCGTACCTGATAACGCTCGGCACGGGCTTCACGCTCTTCCTTGGTCGGCTCGCTGCCGAACATACGGCTGAAGAAGCCCGGCTGGTTCTGCTTGTCGTCAGGCTTTTCGGACAGGTTGATGTAGTACAGGCCCAGGCTGCGGTTGATGTCTTCAACACGCCATTCGCCACCCTGCTCCAGCGCACGGCCCACGCCAGACCAGGCGCGGTCCAGGTCGGAGCCCAGGTACAGCACCGGGTTGCCGCTGCCGTCTTCGCTCAGGCTGACGCGGCTTGGGGCGTCGAAATCTCGCGCGGCCAGCAGCGACACCGAGCCGCCCTTCTCGGCGCTGCGGTTCATGCTGGCAAGCATTTCGTCGACCAGCAGGGCATCGGTGCCGGTATTGCTGGAGCTGGACGGGAACGCAGGCTCGGCAGTGCTGCCGGCCGGGCGCTCGACGCTGACCACATACACTTCGGAGGTGTTGCGCTGCACGCCGGGTTCCATGCGCACACGCACGCGCACTTCGCTGTCACCGCTGCTGGCAGTGCTGGCCAGGCGCTGGCCGAGCGATGCCGACAGCTCGTCGAAACGCTGCCAGGTGGTGTTGAATTCACCGGTCTGCGGGCGCTCTTCAGCAATACGGAAGCCGTTGTCCTCAAAGAACTGGCGGGCCACCGGCCACACTTCGGCAGGCGAATGCTGGGCCAGCACCCAACGGCTGCTGCCGCTGCGCTGCAGGCTGTAGTCGGTCACCTGGGCGGCGCCACCGGTCAACGGTTGCGGGCGAGGCACTTCGAACTCGCCAGCAACGTTGTCGTCGGCGACATTGCGCGGGATCGGCAGCAGCGGGTCAAGACGCTTGACGTTGCTGGCGTCCGGGGGCAGCTGCATGGGCGCGGTCGGGTGCGCCTGCAGGTAATCGCTGCCGCGGTCGCGGAAATAGCCATCCTCGCCCCACAGCCAGCCACACCCACTGGTGCTGGAGATAATCAGGGCAAGGGCGGAAAGACCAGCCAGTCGCTTCATGCGGTGTACTTCCTCTTAAACCAGTACGCCGGACTGGCGCAAGGCAGTACGGACTTTTTCGTGGCAGCCTTCGCTCAGCCAGGTCAGTGGCAGGCGAATACCTTTTTGCATCAGGCCCATTTCGACGAGCGCCCATTTCACCGGGATCGGGTTGGCTTCGCAGAACAGGTCTTTGTGCAGCGGCATGAGTTTTTCGTTGATCGCGCGGGCCTTCTCGGCATTGCCCTCAAGGGCGGCCTCGCACAGGTCGGCCATTTCGCGCGGGGCGACGTTGGCCGTGACGGAGATGTTGCCCTTGCCGCCCATCAGGATCAGCTCGACTGCAGTCGGGTCGTCGCCGGACAGGACGATGAAGTCACTGTCGACGCCATCCAGAATGGCCTTGGCACGGGCCAGGTCGCCGGTGGCTTCCTTGATGCCGATGATGTTGTGCACCTTCGACAGGCGAATCACGGTCTCGGCCTGCATGTCGCAGGACGTGCGGCCGGGCACGTTATAGAGGATCTGCGGAATGTCGACGGCTTCGGCAATGTGCTTGAAGTGCTGGTACAGGCCTTCCTGGGTCGGCTTGTTGTAGTACGGCACAACCAGCAGGCAGGCATCGGCGCCAGCGTTCTTGGCGTTTTGCGTCAGGTGCACCGCTTCGGTGGTGGAGTTGGCACCGGTGCCGGCGATGACCGGAATCGGGTTGGCGCTGCGTTTGACGCGCTCGACCACGTGCTTGATGACCAGGATGTGTTCTTCGACATCCAGCGTGGCCGACTCACCGGTGGTGCCGACAGCGACGATCGCATGGGTGCCGTTTTCCAGGTGGAAGTCTACAAGTTTGTCGAGGCTGCCCCAGTCAACACGCCCTTGTGCATCCATGGGTGTGACCAATGCCACCATACTGCCCGCAATCATGTAACTGCTCCTGCCGGAAAAAGAGAGCAGTAATGGTACTGGGGGCATCGACCTTGCACAAGCGAAGCAGGCGGGCGGAGCATTCCCCTCGGCGCCTTATTTCGCTACCCTTGATGCTTTGATCGGTGCAGCGCGGCCCGCCGGGCCGTCGACCTTGCTCCCCGCCAGCGTCCACAACCTCGCATGCGAGCCCCGGGCCCTGCCGACAGGAGGCTTTCGCCCGTCCTGTGCCGACCGCTCATCGCTTTAGGAATGCTGCATGTCCACCCCCACTGTCCGCGAACAATTCCTTGTCATCAGTGCCCTGGGGCCCAACCCCATGGAGCTGGCCAACGTCCTCAGCCGCGCTGCCTTCGAAAACCGCTGCGCGGTGGTTACCTCGCGCCTGAGCCGCCACGGCGAGACCAGCGCCCTGGTGTTGCAAGTAGGCGGCAGCTGGGACGCCCTGGCACGTCTCGAATCCACCCTGCCAGGTTTGGGCAAGAAGCACGGCCTGACCCTCGACGTGGTGCGCAGCGCCGACCAGGAGGTGCGTCCGCAGGCCCTGCCCTACGTGGCCTACGTCAGCGCCGCCTACCGCCCGGACATCATCAACGAGCTGTGCCAGTTCTTCCTCGACCACCGCGTCGAGCTGGAAGCCATGACCTGCGACACCTACCTGGCGCCGCAGACCGGTAGCAGCATGCTCAACGCCCAGTTCACCGTGATTCTGCCGGCCGGCACGCAGATCAGCTGGCTACGCGACCAGTTCCTGGACTTTGCCGATGCCCTGAACCTCGATGCACTGATCGAGCCTTGGCGTCCACAGAACCCAATGTAAGGAAACCGACCATGGCAGTAGCACTCGACCAACCTGTTGCCGACTTCCAGGCCCAGGCCACCAGCGGGCAAACCGTCAGCCTGGCGGAACTCAAGGGCCGCCAAGTGGTGGTGTACTTCTACCCGAAGGACAGCACCCCCGGGTGCACCACCGAAGGCCAAGGTTTCCGTGACCAGCATGATGCCTTCGCCGCCGCCAACACCGTGGTGTTCGGCGTGTCACGCGATGGCATCAAGTCGCACGAGAACTTCAAGGCCAAGCAAGGCTTCCCGTTCGAGCTGATCAGCGACAAGGACGAGGCCCTGTGCCAGCTGTTCGACGTGATCAAGCTGAAGAAGCTGTACGGCAAGGAATACATGGGCGTTGACCGCAGCACTTTCCTGATCGACAAGGACGGGGTGCTGCGCCAGGAATGGCGTGGCGTGAAAGTGCCCGGGCATGTAGATGCCGTATTGGCGGCCGCCCAAGCCTTGAACAAGGCTTGAAATTGAATGGGGCTGCCTTGCAGCCCTTCGCGGGCACGCCCGCTCCCACAGGAATTGTGCAGGGCCCAGTGGGAGCGGGCGTGCCCGCGAAGGGCCGCAGAGCGGCCCCAATTACATTCAAAGCATCGGTGAAACGCTAGGCTCCTGCTTGGGCCACGCATCCAGCACGGCCTTGATCAGCGTTGCCAGCGGGATGGCGAAGAAGATCCCCCAGAACCCCCACAACCCGCCAAACAGCAGTACCGCGCAAATGATCGCCACCGGGTGCAGGCTCACCGCTTCGGAGAACAGCAGCGGCACCAGCACGTTGCCATCCAGCGCCTGGATGATCGCGTACACCGTCATCAGGTAGATGAACTGGTCGCCCCAGCCCCACTGGAACAGCGCAATCAGGGTCACCGGCACGGTCACGACCACTGCGCCCACGTAAGGCACCACCACCGACAGCCCGACCAGCAACGCCAGCAGCGCGGCGTAATTGAGCCCCAGGCTGATGAAGGCGATATAGGTGGCGATGCCGCAGATCAGGATCTCGATGCCCTTGCCACGGATGTAGTTGGCAATCTGCCGGTTCATCTCGTTGCCCACCCGGTTCAGCAGGGTGCGCTGGCGCGGCAGGTAGCCGCTAACCCAGCGGCCGATCAGTTCGCGATCCTTGAGGAAGAAGAACACCAGGATCGGCACCAGCACCAGATAGATCATGGCATTGACCAACAGCGGCAGGCTGGACAGCGAGAATGTCAGTGCCCACTGGCCGAACTTGCCGATTTCACCGCGCACCGATTCGATGGCGTGCAATACCTGCTCGTCCGACACCAGGTGTGGGTAGCGTTCAGGCAACAGCAACAACAGCGACTGCCATTTACCGAGCATGCCCGGCAGCTCGTTGAACAGGGTGATCAGCTGATGCCACAACAGCGGCACCAGCACCAGCATGAACAGCGCCAGCGCCCCCATGAACAGGGCAAACACCAACATTACCGCCAGCCGCGTCGGTACCCGCAAGCGCTCCAGGGCATTGACCAGGCCCTGCATCAGGAACGCCAGCACCATGCCCGCCAGCACTGGCGCGAGCATGCCGCCCAGGGTGAGCACGGCAGTGAAGGCCAGGAACAACAGGACCGCCAGCACCACCGCTTCTTCATCGGAGAAGTAGCGCTGCATCCAGTCGCGAAGCACTTTGAACATTGACGATCCTTGGGGAAGACTCAGGCCTTGCGCAGCCAGTAGGTGTAGGTACCGGCCTCGGCCGTTTCCTGCAGCAGGGTATGACCGGCCAACTGCGCGAAAGTGCGGAAGTCACGCTGCGACCCGGCATCTGTGGCGATAACCTTGAGCACCGCGCCGCTGGCCAGCCGATTGAGTTCCATCTTGGCCTTGAGCAGCGGCAAAGGGCAATTCAGCCCGCTGGCGTCCAGTTCGGCGTCGCAGGTCAGGGTGTCACTCATTGCAGGGTCTCCAGAGGCATTGCCAGACTGCTTGCTGGCATGGCTGACTAGGATAGCGCCACTGGTCGCCAACGTGTGAGCCCGCTACAGTAGGTATCTTTGATCCGACGCGAGTTTCATGCATGAATCTACTGCGCCCTACCCTGCTGACGCTGGCCTGCCTGTTGGCCCTACCCGGCCATGCTGACGACCTGCCATCACTGGGTGATGCCAGTTCCGCGATCGTCTCGCCCCAACAGGAACACCAGCTTGGCCGTGCCTGGCTGAGCCTGCTGCGTGGTCAGGTCAACCAGCTGAACGACCCGCAGCTCAAGGACTACGTCGAAACCAGCGTGTACAAACTGGCCGAAACCAGCCAGCTGCAGGACCGGCGCCTGGAGTTCATCCTCATCGACAGCCGCGAGCTCAACGCCTTTGCCGCCCCGGGGGGCATCGTCGGGGTCAACGGCGGGCTGTTCCTCAATGCGCAGACCGAAGGCGAATACGCCTCGGTGCTGGCACACGAACTGGCGCACTTGTCGCAACGCCATTTTGCCCGCGGGGTCGAGGCCCAGCAACGCATGCAGCTGCCGATGATGGCGGCGCTGCTGGCCGGCATCGTACTGGCCGCAGGGGGCGCCGGCGACGCCGGCATCGGCATGATTGCCGGTACGCAGGCGGCGGCCATCCAGGAACAGCGGCGCTTCTCTCGGCAGAATGAACAGGAGGCCGACCGCATCGGGATCCAGAACCTGGAAAAGGCTGGCTACGACCCGCGCAACATGCCGACCATGTTCGAGCGCCTGGCACGCCAGTATCGCTATGACGCCAAGCCGCCAGAATTCCTCCTGACTCACCCTGTGACCGAATCGCGTATCGCCGACACCCGCAACCGCGCCGACCAGGCACCCAAAGGTGGCATCGAGGACAGCGCACGCTACCAGCTGATCCGTGCCCGGGTTGCACTCACCTACGAAGGTACCCCGGGGCTGGCCGCCAAGCGCTTTCGCGCACAACTCGACGAAGACCCCAAACTTGACGCTGCACGCTACGGCCTGGCCCTGGCGCAGATCAAGGGCGGCCAGCTGAACGAAGCACGGGAAATGCTCAAGCCGCTGCTGGCCAAGGCGCCTAACGACATCACCTACAACCTGGCGCAGATCGACCTGGACATCACCAACAACCGCCTGGCCGATGCGCAGCAGCGCGCCGAGCGGATGCAGGGGCTGTACCCGGGCAATTACCCACTGAAACAGGTGCGTGCGGATCTGCTGGTGAAGCAGAACAAGCCTGCCGAAGCGGAGAAGGTGTTGAACGAGCTTGTGAAGAGTCGGCCGGATGACCCGGATGTGTGGTACGACATGGCCGAGGTGCGTGGCTTGTCGGGCAATACCATCGGCTTGCACCGGGCGCGTGCCGAGTACTTCACCTTGGTGGGGGACTTTGACCAGGCGATCCAGCAGTTGGATTACGCCAAGCGCCGGGCGGGAGGGAATTTCCCGCTGGCCTCACAGATTGACCAGCGCCAGCGCGAGATCATGGAGCAGCGGCGTATGGTTCAGGAGATGATGGGGCGTTGAGGATTTTGGGGGCGCTTTGCGCCCCAATCGCGACACAAGGCCGCTCCCACAGGCGTCTGCAGGGCCATGTGGGAGCAACTGTCTTGCTCAATTTCTAAAAGCTGGCGCGATCCCTGTGGGAGCGGCCTTGTGTCGCGATGGGGCCGCAAAGCGGCCCCGGCAACCTCAAGCGTTACCGGAAAGCTTCAGCCGCGCCGCCTGGGTAAAGTCCAGCATGCGGTTCAGCGGCTTGATGGCCTTGGGCACCAGCGCGGGGTCGACAAAAATCTCGTTGGTGCCGTTACGCAGGCAATCCAGCACCCGTTCCAGGGTGTTCATTGCCATCCACGGGCAGTGCGCACAACTGCGGCATGCCGCGCCGTTGCCTGCGGTTGGGGCTTCGACAAACGCCTTGTCCGGGCACAGCTGCTGCATTTTGTAGAAAATGCCGCGATCGGTGGCGACGATGAATGTCTTGTTCGGCAGGGTCTGCGCCGCTTTGATCAGCTGGCTGGTGGAACCCACTGCGTCGGCGAGCTCGATCACGGCTTCTGGAGACTCCGGATGCACCAGGATCGCAGCGTCTGGGTACAACGCCTTCATGTCGGCCAACTGACGTGACTTGAACTCTTCGTGAACGATGCAGGCACCGTCCCACAGCAACATGTCGGCGCCGGTTTGCTTCTGGATGTACCGGCCCAGGTGCTGGTCAGGGCCCCAGATGATGGTTTCGCCGTTGTCCATCAGGCTTTCGACGATTTCCAGTGCACAGCTCGACGTCACCACCCAGTCAGCGCGCGCCTTTACCGCAGCCGAGGTGTTGGCGTAGACCACCACTGTACGCTCCGGGTGCTGGTCGCAGAACGCCGAAAACTCTTCCACCGGGCAACCCAGGTCGAGGGAGCAGGTGGCCTCGAGGGTCGGCATCAGCACGCGCTTTTCCGGGGTGAGGATTTTTGCCGTTTCGCCCATGAAGCGTACGCCGGCCACGATGACCGTTTCGGCGGGGTGGTTCTTGCCGAACCGGGCCATTTCCAGCGAGTCGGATACGCAGCCGCCGGTTTCTTCGGCCAGCGCCTGAATGACCGGGTCGCAATAATAGTGGGCGACCAGAACAGCATTCTGCGCCTTCAGCTCGGCAGCGATGGCCGCACGGTATTCGGCCTCCTGCTCAGCAGTCAGCGGGTTGGGCTGTTTGGCGTCGAGGTGGGCCTGAACCAACAGGCGTTCGGAAATCTGGGTCATGATCGCTGGACCTGCAGGCGCGCGTGCGCGTCAAATCAAGTGTATCACCCGGCCCTGGCAGATCGGCTAAGGGTGCCGGACGGCATGCTGACCGCCACGGCCCTCTGCGGGCGCGGATTATTATCGGAGGCCGAAGGCTACAGACAATCCAGCGAATTCTAAAGTGGTTTTTGTGTTGCCTGTACTGGCCTCTTCGCGGGCATGCCCCACAAGGTGGACCGCGTCAGATTCTAGACATTGAGCAAGACAGTCGCTCCAACCATGATCGCGCCAGCTTTCAGGTCTTGATCAAACCAGTTGTTTCCCCAGGTACTGCATCAGCCTCTAGCCTGCGGGGTTGGACTGGACTGTGGGAGCGGGCTTGTCCCGCGAAGAATCCAACACGGTGCATGGCACCGGCTCCGCCGGTGTTCGCGGGACAAGCCCGCTCCCACAAGGTGGATCGAGCTAGATGCTAGAAATTGAGCAAGACAGTTGCCCCCACAGCTACTGTGCTGCCCTCAGGGGCAATGAGTAACCTGTGGGAGCGGGCGCGCCCGCGAAAAGGCCGGTACAGGCTCAGCTGATCAACCCTGCGGCGAAAGGGCCGCCAAGTGTGCAGCCAGCAACGTGGCAAATTCTTCCACGGTCATCTTCTGGCCATTGAAGTCGACCATGCCATCGGCATAGTGCAGGCTGCTGACCACATCATCGCCCTGCACGGTGGCCATGCCGCTCTGCAGTGCCATCATGCCGACCATCTCCCCAGCCTGCCCCGATTGCATGGCAATCGCCTGGGCGTCGGTCTGGCCATTCAGCAGCGCCTGCAAGGTCGCCAGGTCACCGATCATCGGCTTGGACAGCGACAGCTTGCTTTTCACCTCAGTGATGATCTGTTTGCTCAGCTGATCCGGCGGCAGATCGAAGTTGGCCGGCGCGGCGAGGTCCATCGACAGGTTGAAGCGGCTCTCGCCATTGGCGGTCTTGAACGACAGGTTTTCCACCGCCAGCTTGGGCTTGGCGGCCAGCAACTTCTGCAAGTCACCCTGGAAGCGGGCCTTTTCGGCATCGTCCATCTGGATTTGCGGTGCTGGCAGGCCAGCGGCAGAGGCAGCCTCGAATTCCGGCAGGTGCGCCTGGTACCACTTTGACAACGCCTGCAGCGCCGGAGCATTGACCGAGGCGACGCTGATGGCCATCTGCGCCTTGCCCACCGCGCGGCCATCCCAGCTTATGTCGCCGACCTTGTACTCCACGCGACCACCCACGGTGTCCGGGCCGTCTAGGGTTTGCAAGGCATTCTGCTCCAGCCCCTTGACCAGCAGCACCTGCTGTTTCGGGCCCAGGGTGACCTTGGTTTCGGCCAGCGTCAGGTCGACGTTGCCGACGTAGATGGCGTCGTGCGCGGTGGCCGCGAGGTTGCCACCTACCTTCAGGCCCTGCAATTCGAAGCTGGCCGGCGGCTGGTCGTCGCGCACCAGCTTCATCACGAAACGGTCGGCCGTGCCGTGGAATTTCGAGGCCTTGCCTTCCTTGTCACCACTGACTTCCAGCTGCATGCCGGAAAAGTCGAGGCTGTTGCCATCCGCCTCGTCGAGCTTGACTGGCGCCAACCGCACCTGGCTGACCACATGCCCGTCATAACCCAGGCTGGTCTGCGCGCTGACTGGCACCTGCCCAGCTGCGGCAGCAAACCACGGCTCGGTGGCATCGTCCTTCTCCAGCGTGCTGTTGCTGACCGCCAGTACCGGCATCAGCTTCAGCGCCTTGACCCGCGACCAGGGGAACGGGCCGTGCTCGATCTGGTCGGTCACGCCCACGTCGAAGTTGACCACCTCGCCTTCACCCACATTGATGTCGCGAGCCTTGAGCCGGTACTGGGCGGTACTGCTGAAGAAATGCTGCTGCAGCGACACCCGCTCGATGCTCATGCTACCACCGGTGGTCACCAGGGCCTTTTTCAGTTCGGCGTTGCTGCGCGCAAGGGCGTTGTCCAGCTCGGCAGGTAGTTGCTTGCCGGTGTACCAGGCGCCAGCGGTGATTGCGACGGCAATGGCGATAGCCAGGCCGGAGAGGATGCCAACTGATTTCTTCATGAATGGAACCGATTGCTGTCCGTAGGGGCTTCGAAAGCGGCCTGGAGGGCCACGCAGAACGAGAAGGTTATCACCCCCCGGTTAGCCCGCGCGCGGGTCCGGAGCGAGAAATCCCATATTTCGGAAGCGTCCGACACGCGAAGGAACGCAGCTGAGAATTCGTTAATTTTTACGAACATCAAAATTGACCATAACCGCAAAAAACCGCGCAAAAACCGAACAAATGGCGGGTTAAATCGATAAATATTTCAATTTAGCAACATCTTGTCATGTTTAACTTGACACCTACCTACCCATCGTTTTTTATTTTCACCACTTTGCGCGCTCGACCGCGCCTCCCGCCGCTCCAACATAAAAGGTGAACAACATGGAGCCCACCCGCTCGCCCTTGCCGCATGCGCAATACACCGTGCCCGCCGTTTACGCCCAGCAGCAGGAGCCATGCCAGCATGCAGCATGACCACAGCGCTTCCGGCAATGGCCAACTCCGCAAAACCCTGCGCCTCTGGCACGTGATCATCATCGGCCTGGCCTACCTGACGCCGATGACTGTGTTCGACACCTTCGGCATCGTCAGCGGGATTACCGCCGGCCATGTACCCAGCGCCTACATCCTGGCATTGGCCGGCATTCTGTTCACCGCAGTGAGCTATGGCACCCTGGTAAAACGCTTCCCGCAGTCGGGTTCGGCCTACACCTACACCCAGCGCGCGATCAACCCGCACGTGGGCTTTTTGGTGGGCTGGTCCTCACTGCTGGACTACCTGCTGCTGCCGATGGTCAACGCACTACTGGCCAAGCTGTACCTTTCGGCCATGTTCCCGGAGGTGCCGGAGTGGATGTGGGTAGCCGGCTTCGTCACCCTGATCAGCCTGATCAACATGCGCAGCGTGAACCTGGTGGCTCACTTCAACCTGCTGTTCGTCGGTGTGCAGGTGGCAATCATCGCCGTGTTCATCTACCTGTGCGTGCGCGGCCTGGACCACGGTGAAGGGCTGGGCACGGCCTGGAGCCTGATGCCATTCGGCGACAGCCAGACCCAGTTCAGCGCCCTCGCCGCCGGTGCGACCATCCTGTGTTTCTCGTTCCTGGGCTTCGACGCGGTCACCTGCCTGTCCGAAGAAACCCGCGACCCGGCCAAGACCATCCCGCGGGCGATCTTCCTCACCGCGCTGATCGGCGGCGTGGTGTTCATCACCGTGTCGTACTTCATCCAGGCCTACTTCCCTACCATGGCACGCTTCCATGACCAGGAAGCCGCCCTGCCGGAAATCGCCCTGTACGTCGGCGGCAAGCTGTTCCAGTCGATCTTCATTGCCTGCACCGTCATCAACACCATCGCCTCGGGCCTGGCCTCGCAGACCAGCGTGTCGCGCCTGCTGTACGTGATGGGCCGCGACAACGTGATCCCGGCCAGCGTCTTCGCCCGCCTGCATTCGCGGTACAAAACGCCCGTGCTGAACATTGCCGTGGTCGGCGTCATTTCGCTGTCGGCGATCTTCTTCGACCTGGTGACTGCCACCTCGATCATCAACTTCGGCGCGCTGGTCGCGTTCAGCTTCGTCAACCTGTCGGTGATCAACCACTGCTACCTGCGCGAAGGCAACCGTAAAGGCCTGGCCAATCAGCTGAAGTACTTGGTGCTGCCCACCATCGGCTTCTGCATCATCGTCTCGTTGTGGCTGGACCTGAACGCGCATTCGCTGATGTTTGGCGGTATCTGGGCTGCGCTTGGGCTGGTCTACCTGGGCTGGCTGACCAAAGCCTTCCGCGCGGCACCACCTAACTACGTCGCCGAATGACCCACGCTGCCCACAACGCCCGCGCCTGATCGCGGGCGTTGCATTTGTTCGAAAAGGAACGCCCTCATGCCGCTGCGCCGCCTCTCCATCCAGTGGAAGATCACCCTCCTCGCCGGCCTTTGCCTGCTGGCCATCGTCGCCCTGCTGGTGACCACCTCGCTGACCCAGGCGCAGCGCAGCGCTGCCTTGGTCAACCAGGCCAACACCGCCATGCTCGACAGCAGCGCGCGCCAGCGCCTCCAGGCCCATGCCGAAAGCCAGGCGCTGCGCGTCCAGCGCTATTTCATGGACGCCTACCAGTACGGCAATGGCTTTGCCCGCCTGGTCCAGGCACTGCAGGCCCGGGGCGGCAGCGACCTGCGCGCCGAGCTGACCCGCCAGGCGCGGGCCAGCCTGGCCGGTAACCCGGACGTGATCGGCCTGTACCTGGTGTTTCAGCCCGACGCCCTCGACCAGCAAGACAACCAATTCCGCGGCCAGGACGCTGCAGGTAGCAACGAGAGTGGGCGTTTTTCGCTGTACTGGTCGCAGCCGAGCCCTGGCAACCTGGCGCTTGAGGCCATGCCGGAGTCGATGCTCGGCGATGCCAGCATCGGCAGCAACGGCGCGCCGAAGAACCGCTGGCTGACCTGCCCGCAGGACACGGGCAGAACCTGCATGCTCGAACCGTACCTGGATGACGTCAATGGCCGCCAGGTACTCATGACCAGCATCGCCCTGCCGCTGCTGGAGCACGGCAAGGTAGTCGGCGTGGTCGGCCTGGATATCGGCCTGGACAACCTGCAACAGTTGAGCGTTGATGGCCGCCGTGAACTGTACGACGGCCAAGGTCAGGTGAGCATCGCCAGCGTGACTGGCCTACTCGCCGGCAACAGCCGTGATGCCAGCACGCTCGGTAAACCGATGGAAAAGGCGGTAGCTGACGGCCTGCTGCGTGTGGCCCACCCGTTCACCCCCATCCCGGACGCTGCCCCGTGGCAGGTATTGCTGGAGCTCCCGGAAAGCGTGCTGCAAGCACCCGCCATGGCGCTCAACCAGCGCCTGGACGCGCACAACCACAGCGCCAACCTCACCAGCCTGCTGGTCGGCCTGGGCGCCGCCGTGATCGGCTTGCTGCTGGTATGGCTGACCGCACGCGGCGTTACCCGGCCAATCCTGGCCGTGGCTGCGCGCCTGGAAGACATCGCCAGCGGCGAAGGCGACCTGACCCGCCGCCTGGACTATGCCCGCCAGGACGAGCTGGGCCAGCTTACCGGCTGGTTCAACCGCTTCCTCGACAAGCTGCAGCCAGTCATTGCACAGGTCAAAGGCACGCTGCAAGAAGCCCGGGGCACTGCAGACCAGTCAGCCGCCATCGCCAGCCAGACCAGCAACGGCATGCAGCAGCAACACCGCGAAATCGAGCAGGTGGCCACGGCAGCCAATGAAATGAGCGCCACCGCCCTGGATGTCGCCCACAACGCGGCGCAGGCGGCCCAGGCTGCGCGAGCCGCCGACCAGGCCAGCCAGGAGGGCCTGCAACTGATCGACAGCACCCGCCAGGGTATTGAGCGCTTGGCTGCGGGCATGAACACCGCCATGGATGAGGCGCGCGCACTGGAAGGCCGCAGCGGGCAGATAGGCTCGGTGCTGGAGGTGATTCGTACCATTGCCGAGCAGACCAACTTGCTGGCACTCAATGCCGCCATCGAAGCGGCCCGCGCCGGCGAAGCCGGCCGGGGTTTTGCCGTGGTCGCCGATGAGGTGCGCGGGCTCGCCCAGCGCACACAGGTGTCGGTGGAAGAAATCCGTCAGGTCATCGAAGGCCTGCAACAAGGTACTCAGGATGTGGTCGGCGCCATGCATGAAGGCCAACGCCAGGCACAGGACAGCGCTGCACGGATGGAGCAGGCGCTACCGGCGCTGCAGCGTATTGGCGAGGCAGTGGCCGTGATCAGCGACATGAACCTGCAGATTGCCTCGGCAGCCGAAGAGCAGAGCGCGGTGGCCGAGGAAGTGAATCGCAACGTGGCCGGCATTCGCGACGTGACCGAATCGCTGGCCGGGCAAGCTGATGAATCGGCGCGCATCAGCCAAGCCCTGAACCGACTGGCCAACCAGCAGCAGGCACTGATGGCGCAATTCCGCGCCTGACCTGCAAGGGCCTCTTCGCGGGCAAGCCCGCTCCCACAGGATCTGCACCGGCCTTGAAGCCACCCTGCACCTGTGGGAGCGGGCTTGCCCGCGAAGAAGCCGCTACAGACACAACAGCATCATCGTTTTTACTGAGCACTACTCATGCAAACCGCAACCCGATCCACCTTCTTCGACATCACCAGCGAACAAGGGCTTTTACGCACCTCGATCGCCGTCACCCTGTTCATCGCCATCATCGGCATTGCCTTCGGCTTGGCCTCCGGCTCATTCTCCATCGTCTTCGACGGTGTCTACTCACTGGTAGACGCCAGTATGAGCGGGCTGTCGCTGGTTGTGGTCAAGCTGATTACCTCGCATACCACCAGCGTGCAGATGTCGCGCAAGCTGCGCGAGCGCTTCACCATGGGCTTCTGGCACCTTGAGCCGATGGTGTTGGCGCTCAACGGCATCCTGCTCAGCGGCGTCGCCATCTACGCGCTGATCAACGCCGTCAGCAGCCTGCTGCAAGGTGGCCGACATCTGGAGTTCGGCATCGCCATGGTCTACGCGGTATTGACCGTTATTGCCTGCGTGACAATCGCGGTGATCGAGGCCCGCGCCAACCGCACGTTGAAGTCCGACTTCGTGCGCATGGACGTGAAAGGCTGGGTGATGTCGGCCAGCATCACTGCCGCGCTGCTGATCGCCTTCTGCTTTGGTTACGCGGTACAGGGCACTTCGCTGGAGTGGGTTTCACCGTATATCGACCCGGCAGTACTGGCATTGGTGTGCCTGGTGATCGTGCCGCTGCCGATGTCGGTGGTGCGCCAG
This sequence comes from Pseudomonas sp. DCB_BI, assembly GCF_026240995.1. NCBI lineage: Bacteria > Pseudomonadati > Pseudomonadota > Gammaproteobacteria > Pseudomonadales > Pseudomonadaceae > Pseudomonas > Pseudomonas sp. DCB_BI. The sequence continues at coordinate 103,035 of NZ_JAPFCG010000014.1, forward strand.
GCACTGTCGGAAATCTTCCTGGTCACCCCTGGCGACCTCAAGCTGCATGTAGATGAAGTGGCCAAGGCTTTCGTCGCCCGCCATGGGCTGCAGTCCTACCGCGCCTATGTCGCCAAGGTCGGGCGCTCGCGGGAGATCGAGTTGTATTTCATCGTGCCCAAGGCCATGGCGGCCAAGACCATCGATGAATGGGATGCGTGGCGTAACGAGATTGGTGAGGCGGTGGGCGGTGAAGGGCCGGACCGCTGGCTGACGGTGGTGTTTACCGGCGATCCCGAATGGGCTGAGTAAGCCGCTACCACAAGGTCTTTTGTGCGCAGGTCATTGAGGCCTTGTGTCGCGACAGGGCCGCAAAGCGGCCCATCATTCCAAAAACGAAAAAGCCCGCGACCATTTCTGGTTGCGGGCTTTGACGTACTGCGTATGGTGGGTCGTGTAGGATTCGAACCTACGACCAATTGGTTAAAAGCCAACTGCTCTACCAACTGAGCTAACGACCCGTTGGATGGCGCGTATAATACTGATTTCTAACGGGAAATCAATACCCCATCAAACTTTGTTCAAAAATAGCGGGTCGGATCTTGCACACCGGCGGCCTTGAAGCCGTCAGCGCGCAGCCGGCAACTGTCGCACTTGCCACAGGCACGGCCGTCGTCGTCCGCCTGGTAGCAGGAGACAGTCAGGCTGTAGTCAACACCACGGGCCATGCCAGCCTGCACGATCTGCGCCTTGCTCATGTTCTGCAGCGGCGCCTGGATACGGAAACCCTGCCCTTCTACACCGGCCTTGGTCGCCAGGTTGGCCATGCGCTCGAAGGCTTCGACAAACTCGGGGCGGCAATCCGGGTAGCCGGAGTAGTCCACGGCATTGACACCAATGAAGATATCCCGTGCTTCCAGCACCTCTGCCCAGCCCAGGGCCAGCGACAGAAACACGGTGTTGCGCGCCGGCACATAGGTGACCGGGATACCTTCACCCGGAGTTTCCGGTACGTCGATGCTGCTGTCGGTCAACGCCGAGCCGCCGATGCCATCGAGGTTCAAGCCGATCACCTTGTGCTCGACCACACCCAGGTCCCGTGCCACGCGGGCGGCAGCGTTCAGCTCGGCGCGGTGGCGCTGGCCGTAATCGAAACTCATGGTGTAGCAGTCGTAGCCCTCGGCCTTGGCCATGGCAACCACGGTGGCCGAGTCCAGGCCGCCGGACAACAGGATTACTGCGCGCTTATCAGTCATGTGTACTTGCTCCTCAATCAACGTCCGGGCTCGTCGTTCCACAGCAGCTTGTGCAACTGCAGCTGGAAACGTACGGGCAGGTTGTCGGCAACAATCCAGTCCGCCAGGTCGCTGGCGCTCACCTGGTGGTGGCTCGGCGAAAACAGCACCTCACCGGCGCGCTCGGCCAGGTTGTACTGGATCAGCTTGGAAACCGCCCAGTCATAGTCCTCACGGGAACAGATGACGAACTTGACCTGGTCGTTGTGGGTCAGCTGTTCGATGTTCGAGTAGAGGTTACGGTGCGACTCTTCTGAACCCGGCGTCTTCAGGTCCACCACGCGGCTGACACGAGTGTCGGTGCCGGCGATATCCAGTGCGCCGCTGGTCTCCAGCGACACCTCGTAGCCGGCGTCGCACAACCGCTGCAGCAACGGCAACGCGTTTGGCTGGGCCAGTGGCTCACCACCGGTGACACAAACGTAGCGCGGCTTGAAGCCGGCCACCTGCTCAAGGATCGAATCGAGGGTGCGTAGGGTGCCGCCACTGAAGGCATAGGCACTGTCGCAGTACTGGCAGCGCAGGGGGCAACCGGTAAGGCGCACGAACACCGTGGGCAACCCAGCCGTTCGCGTTTCACCCTGCAACGAGTAAAAGACTTCGGTAATGCGTAATGTGTCTTGCATGCTCGCCACGGGCGTGACAGCTAAACAGGCTGTCCGCCTCCGTCAGGCACTGTCGCGGACTCGACATGGCGTTATCCGCAGCAGCGTGTTTACGAAAAAAGGGCAGTGATTCTAACGAAAAAACCCGCGACTGGCGCGGGTTTCTTTTGAACGGTAACGCTTACAGCTTTTGCAGGTCGCGTTGAGCCAGTTGCGCGGCAGAGGTGCCGGGGTACTGGGTGATGACCTGCTGCAGGATGCCCTTGACCTTGTCGGTGTGGCCCATGCGGCGTTCGACATCAGCCAGTTTGTACAGCGAATCCGGCACCTTGCTGTGCTTCGGATACTTCTGGCTGACCTGGGCGAAGGCCTGGCTGGCACCTGGCAGGTCGCCCTTGGCCAGGTTCACCTCGCCCAACCAATACTGGGCGTTGCCGGCGTACTGGCTGTTCGGGTACTTGCGCAGGAAGGCGTTGAACGCCTGGCTGGCCTTGTCGAAGTCTTTTTGCTTGATCAGGTCGAAAGCGGCATCGTAGTAGAGCTTTTCTTTCGCCGGATCACCGGGCTCGCTACTGGCGGCCGGTTGTTGCGCAGCAGCACCAGCTGCGGCATCGGGGGCGGCATTGGAAGCACCACCACCGGAGGAATTGTCAGGGGTTGCGGCAGGCGCAGCGCCACTGTTGATGCGACGGTCCAGGTCCTGGTATCGCTCCAGGTTTTCCTGCTTCATGCGCGACACATCGTTCTGCAGCTCTTCGATGATGCCTTGCTGGCGGGAAAGCTGATCCTGCATCTGTTGCAGCTGCATGAACAGCTGGCCCTGTGCAGAGGCAGGGGCCGAAGCCCCCGACCCGGCATAGGCGCCGCTCGTGCCATAACCCGCAGGCGGATAACTGCCTGCGTTGTCATCTACTACAGGGACCTCAGCCCAGGCCGCGAGCGGCAGGCTGAGTGCGAGGACGGTTACTACACGGCGGCACATACGCATAAGAACTTACTTACGCAGTTCTACGCGACGGTTCTGAGCCCAGGACTGCTCGTCGTTGCCGGTAGCAACTGGACGCTCTTCGCCGTAGGAAACCAGTTCCAGCTGAGCAGGGGAAACGCCCTGCAGAACCAGGTAGCGCTGAACGGCTTTCGCACGACGCTCACCCAGAGCCATGTTGTACTCGCGGGTGCCGCGCTCGTCGGTGTTGCCTTCCAGGACAACGCGGTTGCCGTTGGCTTTCAGGTCCTTGGCGTGAACGTCCAGAGCGCGCATGGCTTCTGGCTTCAGGTCCGAGCTGTCGTATTCGAAGTAGAAGGTGGTGATTGCGCGCAGGGCGGCTTCTTCGCTCAGGGAGCCGTCAACTGCGCCAGTGTTGGCACCGTAGCCAGCGTTAGGATCTACAGCAGCGCCTTCGCCTGCGTTGTCACCGCCCTTCGAGGAGCAACCTACAGCTACAGCCATGGCCAGAGCCAGCGCAGCAAATTTACCAAACTTCAGCATTTCCATCGTGAAACTCCTAATGAAACCCCAGTGTGTTAAGCAAAACGTATTACGCCGCAATCAGTTCAGGTAAGGGGACCAGGACGGTTCTCTGACTTCGCCTTGAGCGGTAGGAAGTGGGAGCCTCACGCGGCCATTAAGCGACACGAGCATCAAGACTCCCCGGCCCTGCTGGCGGGTGGCGTAGATTAGCATGGTGCCGTTAGGCGCAACAGTGGGAGACTCATCAAGACTTGTTTCAGACAGAATCTTTACACTTCCGCGCTGCAAGTCCTGTGCGGCCACTTTAAAGTTGGTAAAGCCCTGTTGGCGATGAATCATCACCAGGGTCTTTTCGTCAGCCGAAAGTTTCGGGTTGGCGTTGTAGTTACCCACGAAGGTTACACGCTCGGCGCCACCGCCACTGACCGACTGTTTGTAGATCTGCGGCTTGCCGCCACGGTCGGAAGTGAAATAAAGGGTGTTGCCGTCTTTACCCCAGAACGGTTCGGTATTGATACCCGGGCCTGCCGTTACCCGGCTGATCTGGCGCGAAGCCACGTTCATCACGTAGATGTCCGGGTTGCCATCCTTGGACAGCACGAATGCCAGGCGCGAACCGTCCGGCGACCAGGCAGGTGCGCCGTTCAGGCCTTCGAAGTTGGTCACCTGCTCGCGACGACCGGTGTCGATGTTCTGCACGAAGATACGTGGGCGCTTCTGCTCGAACGAAACGTAGGCGATGCGCTTGCCATCCGGCGCAAAGCGCGGCGACAGGATTGGCTCGCGCGATTGCAGCAGGGTCACGGCACGCGCACCGTCGTAGTCGGAACGCTGCAAGGTGTAGCGGGTGTTGTTGGTAGAGAAACGCTCGGCCGTCACGTACAGCATGCGGGTGGAGAACGCACCCTTGATGCCGGTGAGCTTCTCGAACGACTGGTCGGCAATGTAGTGCGCCATGTCGCGCAGCTGGTCGGTGCTGCCAGCAACGCTACCGGTCAGCACTTGCTGCTCGGTGGCGACGTTGAACAGCGCGTACTGCACCTGCAGGCGACCGCCCGACGGCACGATGCTGCCAACCATCACGTACTGGGCGCCCAGGGCTTTCCAGTCACGGAAGATCACTTCGCTGGCCTGCGACGGCTGGCTGATCATGTTCTGCCGTGGAATCGGCGAATAGTAGCCAGAGTTGCGCAGGTCGTTGCCGATGATGTCGGCGATGTCTTCGGGCAACACGCTACCGCCCTGCATACCGAACGGCACTACCGCGATGGGCGTGGCCCGGTCGCTGCCGCTGGTAACCAGGATGTTCTTTTCTTCTGCCACCGCCATGCCTGCCACGCAGCAGAGCATGACCAGCAGTCCTCTCAGACGTTTAATCACAACGCTAGATCCTCAGGTGTAAATGTCATCTTGAACGAACGATATTGGTTGAAATCGCTCGGCTTCATACCCTGCATCTCGGTCAAACGACCAATGTTCTTCACCGCAGCCACCGCCGAACTGTCATACGGGCCGTCACCACTGGACCGGGCCACGCTGACACTGGTGATGGTACCGTCCGGCAACATGTTGATCTGCAGGACCACCGTCATGCCCTTGCGCGCGGAAGGCGGACGTGCCCAGCCCTCGGCCGCGCGCATGCGGATCAGGTCGTCGAAGTCGCCGGCCACCTGGTCACCCTGCTCGTCGGCCAGCGCCTGCTGCCGCTCGGTGGTATCGGACAACAGCTCGGCCAGGGCCTGGGCTTTCTTGTCTTCTGCCGCCTTGCGGGCCGCTTCCTGTGCCTTTTTCTTCTGGGCGTCTGCAGCGGCCTTTTTCTTGGCCTCTTCAGCTGCCTTCTTCTTCGCATCCTCGGCCGCCGCTTTCTTCTTGGCGTCCTCGGCTGCTTTTTTCTTGGCCTCTTCGGCTGCCTTTTTCTTGGCGTCCTCGGCGGCTTGCTTCTTCGCCTCTTCAGCGGCCTCTTTCTTGGCCTCTTCTTCGGCTTTTTTCTTCGCTTCGTCCTCGGCCTTCTTCTTGGCGATGTCGGCCTGCTGCTTCTCGGCGGCTTTCTTCGCCTCGTCGGCCTTCTTGGCTTCGGCGGCTTTCTTCGCCTCGGCAGCCTTGGCGGCTTCAGCGGCCTCGGCTTTTTTGGCTTCAGCGGCCTCGCGAGCCTCTTCGGCCTTTTGAGCGGCGTCGGCTTTCTTTTGTTCCGCGGCCTTCACGGCCTCTTGCTCGACCTTCTTCTGTTCAAGCTGCTCGACTTCGGTCTGGCGCGAGGCGGTTTTCTTCGCTTCCCCGGCAATCTTCTGATTGGTCTGGGTGGTCGCCTGGCTCTTGGACTTGAGCTGATACAGGGTAGCCTGAACGATCGGCTTGGATGGCGGCAGCTCAGGCGTCATGGCAAAACTGACGAACAGCAGGGCGAACACCAGCACATGCAGGCCGATGGCCCAGACACTGGGCCAGAAGTAGCTTTCCGAGGCGGATGGCTCTCGCTGTTGCATCAGGGCGCCTCGGTAATCAGGCCAACGTTACCGACACCGGCCTTTTGCAACCCGCCCATGGCCCCCATGACCGCGCCATAGTCGACAGCCTTGTCGCCACGAATGAACACCTGGGTCTGCTTGCCTTGGTCACGGCCGGCGGCAATGATCTTGGTCACGGCACTGGTCATGTCGGGCAAGGTCATGGCCTTGTCCATCTGCTTGTCGGTGTCGACTTCGCTGCCGAGGTTCCAGTAATAGGTCTTGTCGGCCTTGATGGAAATGGTGAGGATCTGGACGTTGTTGTCCTGCGGCAAGGCTTCGCTGGAAACCTTGGGCAGGTCGACCTTCACGCCCTGGTTGAGCATGGGCGCCGTCACCATGAAGATGACCAGCAGCACCAACATCACGTCGATGTAGGGCACCACGTTCATCTCGGCGACGGGCTTGCGTTTGTGGCGAACTCGGGCCATGGGCTTTTACCTGATTACTCTTCGCTGGTGTGCACTTTGCGGTGCAGGATCGCCTGGAACTCATCGGCGAAGGTGTAGTAACGGCCGATCAGCACTTCGCTGCGCGCGGCGAAACGGTTGTAGGCAATAACTGCCGGGATCGCTGCGAACAGGCCGATGGCGGTGGCGATCAGTGCTTCGGCGATACCCGGGGCAACCGTGGCCAGGGTGGCCTGCTGGGCGCTGGCCAGGCCGCGGAAGGAGTTCATGATGCCCCATACGGTACCGAACAGGCCGATGTACGGGCTGGTGGAACCGACGGTGGCCAGGAACGGCAGGCTCTGCTCGAGTTTTTCTTCCTCGCGCGAAATGGCAACGCGCATGGCACGGCCAACGCCTTCCATGACCGCGTCAGGGTCAACGCCCGGCTGCTGGCGCAGGCGCGAGAATTCCTTGAAGCCGGCACGGAACACCTGCTCGACGCCCGAATCCGGGTCTGGGTTGCTGCCTGCCTGACGGTACAGCTTGGACAGATCGATGCCCGACCAGAAGCGCTCCTCGAAGGCATCCAGCGCACGACGACCGGCGCGCAGCATGGTGCTGCGCTGGAAGATCATGATCCATGAAGTGACCGATGCGGCCACCAGGGTCAGCATTACCAGCTGTACCACCACGCTGGCATTGCTGACCAGACTCCACATGGAGGTATGGTCGACGACGTTAGCTTCCACGCTTATTCTCCTGCATTCGATTGATTACCCGAGCCGTCCGCCGCAAAGGCGTCGCGCAGCTGGGGAGGTATGGCTCGGGGTTTGAAAGTATCGGCGCGCACTGCGGCCACCAGGAACTGCCCTTCGCAGAGCAGCGTTTCATCCTTTTCCCGCCAGACCTGCTGTACGAAACGCAGGCTGGCGCGATTGAGTTCAAGTACTTGCGCGGTGACTCGCAGTTCGTCGTCCAGCCGCGCCGGCGCGTGATAGCGCGCTTCGCTGGAATGGACCACGAACAGCAGGTTGTCTTCGGCCAGAAGCGACTGGGAAAAGCCCAGGTGCCGCAGGCGTTCGGTGCGCGCGCGCTCCATGAATTTCAGGTAATTGACGTAATACACCACGCCACCGGCATCGGTATCTTCGTAATAGACGCGACAACGGTGTGCGAACGGTTCCAGGCCATTTTGCGCGCGCATACTCTAGTGCTTACTCCTCAGCTTGCCAATCCGCTGCGGCAACTGTTTTTGCTTCATTAATGTCTTATTGCCAGCGCACCAAGGGCATGCCAGCGGTAGGACCACGAAAAGTCGGTTTTGATCTGTCATTCATCGCCCGGCTCGGAAAAATCACCACCCTCCCCCAGGCGCCCTGGAATATTCAGGCCGAAGTGCAGGTAAGCATGACGGGTGACCACGCGACCGCGCGGGGTACGCATGATGTAGCCCTGCTGAATCAGGTACGGCTCGAGCACGTCTTCGATGGTATGGCGCTCTTCGCTGATGGCTGCGGCCAGGTTGTCCACACCCACCGGGCCACCATCGAACTTCTCGATCATGGTCAGCAGCAGGCGGCGGTCGGAATGGTCGAAACCGCGCTCGTCGACGTCCAGCAGGTTCAGCGCCATGTCGGCCACGGCCTTGGTGATCTGGCCCTTGCCGCGCACCTCGGCATAGTCACGCACGCGGCGCAGCAGGCGGTTGGCGATCCGCGGCGTGCCGCGCGCCCGGCGGGCGATTTCGTAGGCCCCCTGGTCTTCGATGGCCAGGCCAAGGATATTGGCCGACCGGCTGACGATGGTAGCCAGGTCCTTGTCGCTGTAGAACTCCAGGCGCTGAACGATACCGAAGCGGTCACGCAGCGGGTTGGTGAGCATACCCGCCCGGGTAGTGGCGCCGACCAGGGTGAACGGTGGCAGGTCGAGCTTGATCGAACGGGCCGCCGGACCTTCGCCGATCATGATGTCGAGCTGGAAGTCTTCCATGGCCGGGTACAAGACCTCTTCGACGACCGGTGAAAGGCGGTGGATCTCGTCGATGAACAGCACGTCGTGCGGTTCGAGGTTGGTCAGCATGGCCGCCAGGTCGCCCGGGCGCTCCAGAATAGGCCCCGAGGTGCTTTTAACCGACACACCCATTTCATGGGCGATGATGTTGGCCAGGGTGGTCTTGCCCAAACCTGGCGGGCCGAAGATAAGCGTGTGATCGAGCGACTCACTGCGGCCACGGGCGGCCTGGATGAACAGTGCCATCTGCTCGCGCACCACCGGCTGGCCGATGTAATCGTCCAGGCTGAGCGGACGAATCGCCCGGTCCTGGACTTCTTCACGGTCGCGGCCACTGGCGGCGATCAGGCGGTCGGCTTCGATCACTTGGTAATCATCCCTTTCAGGCTGCGGCGGATCAGTTCTTCACTGCTGAGGCCGGCCTTGTCCTTGATCGCGGCGATAGCCTTGCTGGCTTCCTGTGGCTTGTAACCCAGCGAAACCAGGGCACTGACCGCATCGGCTTCAGCGCTGGACTCGCTGGCGACCGGCAATGGCCCGTCGGAGACCAGGGTGAACATGGCCGGGGAAGTTTCCCAGGCCTTGAAGCGGTCCTTGAGCTCGACCAGCAGGCGTTCGGCGGTCTTTTTGCCGACACCAGGCACGCGCACCAGGGCAGAAGTGTCCTGGGCCTGCACGCAGCGCACCAACTCGTCCACTTCCAGGCCGGACATCAGCGCCAGGGCCAGCTTCGGCCCCACGCCGTTCAGGCGGATAAGCTCACGGAACAGCTCGCGCTCGCGCTTTTCGGCAAAACCGTAGAGCAGGTGGGCGTCTTCGCGCACGACCAGGTGGGTGTGCACAGTGACGGTTTCGCCCACTTTGGGCAGACGGTACAGCGTGGTCATGGGAACTTCCAGTTCGTAACCCACGCCGTTGACGTCGATAATCAGGTGCGGCGGCTGTTTTTCCGCCAGGGTGCCGCGCAAACGTCCAATCACGTTCCGATCCTTCCTCTCGGGGAGCCGGTCAAAGACCGCTCAACCCTATCAGCAAATTCAGCGGGTGAATGCTTCACCCAGACAAATTTTGTATCTGCGCATGAAGCGCTCAAAGACGCAAGCGCCCGCCGCGTCGCCGAGCCGTGGCGAGGCCATGGGGGACCAGGCTGGAACGGGTGTGGGCGTGGCACAGTGCAATCGCCAGGGCGTCAGAGGCGTCGATCTGCGGCTTTTGCGTCAGTTTCAGCAAGTGCATGACCATCATCATCACCTGCTCCTTGTTGGCTCCCCCGGTGCCGGCCACGGCCTGCTTCACCTGAGTGGCGCTGTATTCGGCGATTTCCAGGCCAGCCTCGGCAGCCGCGACGATAGCCGCGCCACGGGCCTGGCCGAGCTTGAGCGCCGAGTCGGCATTGCGGGCCATGAACACGCGCTCGATGCCCATGGTCACTGGGCCGTGGAGGGCGATGATTTCACTGACACCGCGAAAAACGATCTGCAGCCGTTCGTGCAACTCACCGCTGCCGGTGCGGATACAGCCCGACGCCACGTACTCGCAACCACGGGCGGTCTGGCGTACCACGCCATAGCCGGTGATGCGCGAGCCGGGGTCGATACCTAGAATCAGAGTCATAAAGCCCGTCGAAAAAATGATGCATCTCTACAAACTGCGCCGGCCCTTTCGCGGGTAAACCCGCTCCTACAGGTACTGCACCACATTTGAAATGGGCGTAATACCTGTAGGAGCGGGTTTACCCGCGAAAGGGCCGGCACAGGCGCTATCAAACGCTCAGAGTTGGCACAAAATGCCAAATCACCTTAACCGAGGTTTTCCATGATCTCATCGGAAATCTGGGCGTTGGAGTAGACGTTCTGCACGTCATCCAGGTCTTCGAGCATGTCGATCAGCTTGAGCACCTTCTCGGCACCATCCTGATCGAGTTCGGCGCTGGTGGTCGGCTGCATGACGATTTCCGCGTCAGCCGCCTTGAAGCCGGCTTCTTCCAGGGCATTACGCACCGCGTAGAAGCTGTTGAACGATGTGAACACCTCGAACGAACCGTCGTCGTTGGCTACCACGTCATCGGCATCGGCTTCCATCGCCGCTTCCATCAACGCGTCTTCGTCCACGCCTGGGGCAAAGCTGATCTGCCCCTTGCGCTCGAACAGGTAGGCCACTGAGCCGTCGGTGCCGAGGTTGCCGCCACACTTGGTGAAGGCATGGCGCACAGCGGCGGCGGTACGGTTGCGGTTGTCGGTCATGGCTTCGACCATGATCGCCACGCCACCCGGGCCGTAACCCTCGTAGCTGAGTTCTTCGACGTTGTCGCTTTCGTTGGTGCCGGCACCACGGGCCACGGCGCGATCGATAATGTCGCGGCTCATGTTGGCGCCCAGGGCCTTGTCCAGCGCCAGGCGCAGGCGCGGGTTGGAAGCCGGGTCAGGCCCGCCCTGCTTTGCAGCGACCGTCAGTTCGCGGATCCACTTGGTGAAGACCTTGCCTCTCTTGGCATCCTGGCGCTCTTTGCGGTGCTTGATGTTCGCCCACTTGGAATGACCAGCCATAACGACTCCGAATCCTTTGACTCACAAACAGCCCCGCCCCATGACGGGGCGGGGCGGGAAAATGCCTGCGCCGGAACGCAAAGGGCGCATCATGTGGATGCGCCCGGGGACTGCTTACTCGACTTTGGTCTGTTCGCGCAGTCGGATGTGCAGCTCGCGCAGGGCCTTGGCGTCGACCAGGCCAGGGGCCTGGGTCATGACGCACGCAGCGCTCTGGGTTTTCGGGAAGGCGATCACTTCACGGATCGACTGGGCGCCGGTCATCAGCATGACCAGGCGATCCAGGCCGAAGGCCAGGCCACCGTGAGGCGGTGCACCGAACTTCAGGGCGTCGAGCAGGAAGCCGAACTTCTCTTCCTGTTCCGCTGCCTCGATGCCCAGCAGGCGGAATACTGCCTGTTGCATCTCTTTACGGTGGATACGGATCGAACCGCCACCCAGTTCGGTACCGTTCAGCACCATGTCGTAGGCACGCGACAGCGCGGTGGCCGGGTTGGCCTCGAGCTCTTCCGGGGTGCACTTCGGCGCGGTGAACGGGTGATGCAGCGCGGTGAAGCTGCCGTCTTCGTTCTCTTCGAACATCGGGAAGTCGACGACCCACATCGGCGCCCATTCGCAGGTCAGCAGCTCGAAGTCGTGACCCAGGCGGATACGCAGCGCGCCCAGGGCTTCGCTGACCACCTTGAACTTGTCGGCACCGAAGAACACGATGTCACCGTCAACGGCACCCACGCGGTCGAGGATGTTGTTGAGGTTGGCCTCAGGGATGTTCTTGACGATAGGCGACTGCAGGCCTTCGACACCCTTAGCGCGCTCGTTGACCTTGATGTAGGCCAGGCCCTTGGCACCGTAGATGCCCACGAACTTGGTGTACTCGTCGATCTTGCTGCGCGGCATGCTGGCACCGCCTGGCAGACGCAGGGCGGTCACACGGCACTTCGGATCGTTGGCCGGGCCGGCGAACACCTTGAAGTCGACATCCTTCAGCTGGTCGGCAACGTCGACCAGTTCCAGCGGGTTACGCAGGTCTGGCTTGTCGGAACCGTAGCGGCGCATGGCTTCTTCGAAGGTCATGTGCGGGAATTCGCCGAATTCCAGGTCGAGCACTTCCTTGAACAGCTTGCGGATCATGCTTTCGGTCAGGCCCATGATCTCGCTTTCATCGAGGAAGCTGGTCTCGATGTCGATCTGGGTGAATTCTGGCTGGCGGTCGGCACGCAGGTCTTCGTCACGGAAGCACTTGGCGATCTGGTAGTAGCGGTCGAAGCCGGCGACCATCAGCAGCTGCTTGAACAGCTGGGGCGACTGCGGCAGGGCGAAGAAGCTACCGGCATGGGTACGGCTTGGGACCAGGTAGTCGCGCGCGCCTTCCGGAGTGGCACGGGTGAGGATCGGCGTTTCGACGTCGAGGAAGCCGTTGTCATCCATGAAGCGACGGATGCTGCTGGTGATGCGCGAACGCAGGCGCAGCTTTTCAGCCATTTCCGGGCGACGCAGATCGATGAAGCGGTAACGCAGGCGGGTTTCCTCACCGACGTCGGAGTACTCGTTCAGCGGGAACGGCGGGGTTTCCGCCTCGTTGAGCACGGTCAGCTGGTAGCCGAGGATCTCGATGGCACCGGAGGCCATGTTGGCATTCACTGCACCTTCAGGGCGCTTGCGGACCTTGCCGGTGATCTGTACGACGTATTCGCTGCGCACGCGGTCGGCGGCGGCGAAGGTTTCGGCGCGATCCGGGTCGAACACGACCTGGGCCATGCCTTCGCGGTCACGGATGTCGAGGAAGATCACCCCGCCGTGGTCGCGGCGACGATGGACCCAGCCGCAAAGGGTGACTTCCTGGCCGTCCAGGCTCTCGTTCAGTTGGCCGCAATAATGGCTGCGCATCATGATGGTGGTTTCGCTTCTCGTGATTCGTGTATTCGGTGGAGGCCTTGGCCGCCCAGAGGGCTAATACTGCAAGACCCGGTCACAGCATTCAACTCAGTCGGCCTTGTCGCCGCCTGCCAGATTCTTTTTCGCCCCGGTCTTGAAGTCGGTTTCGTACCAACCATTTCCGCTCAGGCGAAAGCCTGGCACCGACAGCAGCTTCTTCAGCGCTGGCGCCTGACAGGCCGGGCAATCGGTCAGCGGCGCGGCGCTGATCTTCTGCAGCACTTCCATGCGGTGCTCGCAGGATGCACATTGATAGTCATAAAGGGGCATGGGTGTCTCTCGTCAACCACAACGCTGGCTGCCGGGGCAGCAAAAAGCGGGATTATATATGGTTAACAGGCACTGCGCAGCCCGCCCGGCGATCAACGCACACTTGGCGGGTCTTGCAGCCATGCCACGCAGATTACCCGGATCAACCCGCTGAAATTGCGCACTCCACCCTGGCGCAGGTGGACCTCGCGGTCTACGTAGGACAACACCGCACTGACCGAGCAGCGGTTGGCGGCGGCGATGCGCTCGAGAATGCCCCAGTAGACGGCCTCCAGGCGCAGGCAGGTGGAAAAGCCGTTGAGCCGCACCGAGCGCGACACTGGCTGGGTCTGCAACATGTCTAAATCCGCCTTGAACGGATCAATGCACTGTTTTCCCGGCCAACTGCCCTGGCCAGCCACACGCTTGCTCGCTTGCATCATGCGCCACACTTCCTCGTCACAGGTACCAGGTGGCCTATGAAGCGCTGACGGGCGCGCTTAAAGCAGCGGCAAAATGTTCCTGCACAAAAAGCAAAACCTGCCGGATTGTCACACCTTTGGGCAGGTTGACCAGGCTGGAGCAACTGGCTTGCTCACTTTCTAGAATCCGGGCATCCCTGTGGGAGCGGGCTTGCCCCGCGAACACGGGCAAAGCCCGTGCCATCCATCGCAGCGCCTGCTTCGCGGGCAAACCCGCCCCCACAGGGTTACATTCACCCGAACAATTACTTGCCGTCGAGCAGCACCCGCAGCATCCAGGCGGTTTTCTCGTGCACCTGCATGCGCTGGGTCAGCAGGTCGGCAGTCGGCTCGTCACTGACCTTGTCCACCACCGGGAAAATGCTGCGAGCGGTACGCACCACGGCTTCCTGCCCCTGCACCAGCTGGCGGATCATCTCTTCCGCAGCCGGCACTCCTTCCTCCTCCTTGATCGACGAGTGCCGCGCATAGAATGCGTACGACCCCGGTGCCGGAAAGCCGAGCGCACGGATCCGCTCGGCGATCGAGTCGACCGCCAGTGCCAGTTCGGTGTACTGCTCTTCAAACATCAGGTGCAAGGTGCGGAAGGACGGGCCGGTGACGTTCCAGTGAAAGTTATGGGTTTTCAGATACAGCACGTAGGTATCCGACAACAGGCGGGACAGCCCATCGACGATGGACTTGCGATCTTCTTCACTGATACCGATATCGATTGCCATGAAGTTCCCCTTTCCATAAGGCTTGAGACTCAAGCGGGCGCCGACCACTGTAGCAACACTTGGCGCATGCCGCATGTGACATGGCGCAACACATCGGCCGCCGGGCGGCCCGCGGTTTGAGTAGCCTGCGGCTTTACTGTTAAATAGGCAGCGTGCCACCCGTGCGGACTGTCATTGCCGGGTGCATAGGCTGGCTTGCCACGTGTTCGCGCTCTACACCTCATGCGCACCGTGCTGCCAGCTCTTCCTGTGATCGGCCTAATCAACTGTGAGCCAACCCCATGTTCAAGATCGTCCATCTGGTGACGGGCGTGGCAGCCTTGCTGCTATCGCTCATACCCAGTCTGAAAACCGATGCAACACCCTTCCTGCAGCAACCCGACGCGGTCTACCTGGCCTTGCTAGGCCTGCTCAACCTGGTCCTGGCACCGGTCGTGCCTCTGTATTACCGCGGCGCGCGCCAGCAACTGCAACACCTGGCATGCGCCCTGTTGGTGGTGGCCGTGGTACTGCAGACCCTGACCCTGCTGGCGCGCCCGGAAATGGGCAACCTGGCGGCGCTGGTCTGCGCCACGCTGGCCGTAGCCCTGCACCTGGCGGTGGGTTTTGCCCGCAGCCCGCGCAAGGCACGCAGCGCCCAGCACGCAGCACAAGATGTCGGCAACCGGGATACCGGTACGGTGAAGTGGTTCAACACGTCGAAAGGCTTCGGCTTCATTTCCCGCGATTCGGGCGATGACATCTTCGTGCACTTCCGCGCCATTCGCGGCGAGGGCCACCGCATCCTGGTCGAAGGCCAGCGCGTGGAGTTCTCGGTGATGCACCGCGACAAAGGCCTGCAGGCAGAAGACGTGGTGGCAGTTACCCGCCGCTGACGACGCCAGCGGCGACCAACCAGCCCTCACAGGTATTGCGCAGGCTTTGAGCGCGGCGCAATACCTGTGGACGGTGCCTCGCATCAGTAATGCGGCGGCGGCGCTTCTTCCCCTTCGCTGCCGTACTGGCCAACCATCTCTTCGTAACGTTTGATCAGCTCGGCCATCTGCATTTGCAGGCGCTCGATCACCCGCCCTTGCTCGACCACCACGTCATTCAACGCCTGGATCGTGTCATCCTGGAACGCCTGGCGGGTTTCCAGTTCGACCATACGCATTTCCAGCGACATCTCAGGCCTCCTGATAGCCGGCAAGCTGCAGCCCGCGCAGGCGCTGGCGAATGGCTTGCAACTGGGCATCGGTGTACGCCACAGCCGGGCATTTGCCCCAAACCGGTGCCGGCCAGGCAGCATCGTCACGCCGACGCACGATCACATGCATGTGCAACTGGCTGACCACATTGCCCAGGGTGGCCACATTCATCTTGTCGGCGCCGTAGCTGACCTTCAGCGCTTCTGCCAGCAGGGTGGTTTCCTGCCACAACTGCTGCTGCTCGGCCGCCTCCAGCTCGAACAGTTCACTGATGCCGGCGCGCTTGGGCACGAGGATGAACCAGGGGTAATTGGCATCCTTGCTCAGCAGCAATTGGCACAGCGCAAACTCCCCCAGCACCAGAGAATCCTGCTGCAATCGCGAATCGAGGATGAACACGGGTTATCTCCTTCAGGCAAAACCATCCCGCTTCAGGCGGAAAACAGGGCTGCAAGGATACCTTGCACGTTCCCGGTAACACAGCGCTACTTTTCGCACCAAAATGAGGCCGACTGTCCACGCTCTCCACACTTGCGACCACACAAAACACTACGGATGAAGAAATTGCGGTAACACCTTGACTTGCATGGCAGCTTTTTAAATTTTAATGATTCTCGACACCAACACGCCCTCAACCAGCCCTCACCCCGTGTTTACGGCACTTTCCGACCCCCGGTAGCAGGTTTTGTGAAAATTTCATGAACTGTTGCGAATTTTGAGCACGCTTGTTGCATTCCCTTCACGCCAAGTCGGCACGACATCTGCAACGTCAGATGCACGCGACAAATGACAACAGCGGCATTGGTTACCAGGGAATTTTCTGCCCCGGATCGGTAGTTACAAGTTCGTTACGGTGAAAGGTACAGCGTTGGGGTTGTACAACCCTTGAACCGAGGCGTGATTTGCGACATGGAAATACCTAAAAGCGACATGGTGAAAAAGTTCCGCAAAGAGTACTTATAGCCATATCGCCAACAACAGTCAGCGTGCTATACATTTTCGCCGACATAACAAGAAAGAGCTGCCCCATATAACTAAAACACATGGACGCAGCGGTACTCTTCCTAAAAACCAAAGGAGCAAATCACGATGCGCGTGATGAAGTGGAGCATGATCGCCCTGGCCGTTTCGGCAGGGACCTCGCAGTTGGCAATGGCCTCGGCACAGGACGAGTCCAAAGGTTTCATCGAAGACAGCAAGCTGAGCGTCAAGACCCGCATGCTGTATTTCAGCCGTGACTTCCGCAACAACGAAGGCGGTCAGAGCCGCCGTGAAGAAACCGGCCTGGGCTTCGTCGGCACCTTCGAGTCCGGCTTCACCCAAGGCACCGTGGGTGTAGGTGTCGACGCCATCGGCATGCTCGGCCTGAAACTGGACAGCGGCAAGGGTCGCGCCAATACCGGCCTGTTCCCGACCGGTTCCGACGGCCGTTCGCAGGATGACTACTCCAAGGGCGGCGGCGCGGTCAAATTCCGCATCTCCGACACCGTGCTGAAAGTGGGTGACCAGTTCACCGCGCTGCCGGTCTTCGCCACCGATGACAGCCGCCTGCTGCCAGAAATCGCCCAGGGCACCTTGATCACCAGCAACGAGATCGAAGGGCTGACCCTGCACGCTGGCCATTTCACCAGCCTGACTGCCCAAGAACAAACCAACCGCGACAGCTTCGGCCTGAAAGAAGCCAACGTGGTCGGTGGCACCTACGCCTTCACCGACAACCTCAGCACCAGCCTGTACTACTCGAAGGTTGAAGACTACTGGCGCAAATACTACGCCAACGTCAACTGGGCGATGCCAATCTCCGACAACCAAGGCCTGGTGTTCGACTTCAACATCTACGACACCAAGAGCGAAGGCTCTGCCGAGTACCGCGCCTTCGATGGCGACAAGCTGGACAACCGCGCGTTCAGCCTGTCGGGCGCCTACAACATCGGCGCTCACACCTTCACCCTGGCCTACCAGAAAGTCACCGGCGACGGCGATTATGGTTATGGTATCGACGGTGGCGGCACCATCTTCCTGGCCAACTCCGTGGCTCGTTCCGACTTCAACGCCGAAGACGAGAAATCCTGGCAGGCTCGCTACGACCTGAACTTTGCCGAATACGGCATTCCAGGCCTGACCTTCATGACCCGTTATGTACGTGGTACCGACGCCAACGTCGCTGGCACCAGCAACGGCAAAGAATGGGAACGCGACGTCGACATCAAGTACGTGCTGCAGGAAGGCCCGGCGAAAGACCTGAGCTTCCGCGTGCGTCAGGCCACCTACCGTTCTTCCGATGGCGTTTACTACGATTCCCCATCGATCGACGAACTGCGCCTGATCGTGGAGTACCCGCTGAGCATCCTGTAAGCCTGGCTTGCAGTGCCCCGCACCTGAAAAAGCCCGGCGATCACGCCGGGCTTTTTCTTGGCTGACAAGTGTCACCGCCTGGGGCATCCTGTACGCCTTCGTTTCCCCCCCGTACAATGCGGGGCTATTTCAACGTCTTAGGCAATCGACACGGCTAACCATGCGCACCAGTCAATATTTGCTCGCCACCCAGAAAGAAACCCCTGCCGACGCAGTGGTCATCAGCCATCAGCTCATGCTGCGTGCTGGCATGATCCGCAAACTGGCCTCCGGCCTGTACACCTGGCTGCCGATGGGCTTGCGGGTAATGCGCAAGGTCGAGGCCGTGGTGCGTGAGGAAATGAACGCCGCCGGCGCCCTGGAAGTGCTGATGCCGAGCATCCAGCCTGCCGAACTGTGGCAGGAGTCCGGTCGTTGGGAGCAATACGGCCCCGAGCTGCTGCGCCTGAAGGACCGCCATCAGCGCGACTTCTGCGTTGGCCCTACCCACGAAGAAGTGATCACCGACCTGGCCCGTAACGAGCTGTCCAGCTATAAACAGCTGCCGCTCAACATGTACCAGATCCAGACCAAGTTCCGTGACGAAATCCGCCCGCGCTTCGGCCTGATGCGCGGCCGCGAGTTCATCATGAAGGACGCCTACTCGTTCCATGCCGATCAGGCTTCCCTGCAGGAAACCTACGACCGCATGCACCAGGCGTACAGCAACGTGTTCACCCGCCTGGGCCTGGACTTCCGCCCAGTGCAGGCCGATACCGGCTCGATCGGTGGCAGCTACTCGCACGAGTTCCACGTACTGGCCGAGTCCGGCGAAGACGACGTGATCTTCAGCGACAGCTCCGACTACGCCGCCAACATCGAGAAGGCCGAAGCCATCCCGCGTGAAACCGTGCGCCCAGCCCCTACCGAGGAGCTGCGCCTGGTCGACACCCCGAATGCCAAGACCATCGCCCAGTTGGTGGAGCACCACGGCCTGCCGATCGAAAAGACCGTCAAGACTCTGATCGTGCGCGGCGCCGAAGAAGGCAAGCTGATTGCCCTGATCGTCCGTGGCGACCACGAACTGAACGAAATCAAGGCCACCAAGCTGGAACAGGTTGCCGAACCGTTGGTCATGGCTACCGAAGCCGAACTGCGCGACGCCATTGGCGCCGGTGCCGGCTCGCTCGGCCCGCTCAACCTGCCACTGGAAATCATCATCGACCGCTCGGTTGCCCTGATGAGCGACTTCGGCATTGGCGCCAACATCGACGACAAGCACTACTTCGGCGTCAACTGGGAGCGCGACCTGCCGGTACCACAGGTTGCCGACCTGCGTAACGTGGTCGAAGGCGACCCAAGCCCGGACGGCCAGGGCACCCTGGTGATCAAGCGCGGCATTGAAGTGGGCCACATCTTCCAGCTGGGTACCAAGTACAGCGAGGCACTGAAGTGCCAGGTGCTGGGCGAGAACGGCAAGCCGGTGGTTCTGTCGATGGGCTGCTACGGCATCGGTGTTTCCCGCGTGGTCGCCGCTGCCATCGAGCAGAGCTATGACGACAAGGGCATCATCTGGAACGACGCCCTGGCCCCGTTCCAGATCGCTCTGGTACCGCTGCGCTATGAAACCGAGGTGGTCCGCGAGGCAACCGACAAGCTGTACGCCGAATTGACTGCTGCCGGCTTCGAAGTGCTGCTGGACGACCGCGACAAGAAGACCAGCCCAGGCATCAAGTTTGCCGACATGGAGCTGATCGGTATCCCGCACCGCATCGTCGTCAGCGATCGCGGCCTGGCCGAAGGCAACCTGGAGTACAAGCACCGCACCGAGCAGGACGCCCAGGCGTTGCCGCTCGATGAAGTGCTGACCTTCCTGCAGGCCCGCGTTCGCCGCTGATAACCAATGCACGAGTGATCATGTACAAGCGAAGTACCTTTACCCTTGGGGGGGCCGCACTGTGCGGCGCCCTGCTCGTCAGCGGCTGCGCCAACCAGATGTCCCAGCGCAGCGACCATGAGGAGCGCGTCGAGCGCAAACTGCTCGAGCACACCCTGCAGATCGATGTCGGCGAGCCGAAGGTGATGGAGCTTCCGCAACGGCGTGTGCGCGTGCACGAGCAAAAGCGCTTCGAAGTCACCGAGTTCGAAGTCACCCGCAGCTACGACCGCTACACGCCTTACCAGCCCTGGCGGGAGGTCTACGAGATCCCGCTGGGCGCAGTGGCTGTGGTGGCGGGTGTCGGCGCCAACGTGGTCAACGTATTCGCCTTGGGCAACCTGCCGCAAAGCATCACCCACGATTGGTTGAGCTACGGCGTGGACGGGCTCAACCCGTTCATGAACGTGGCGTCCAACGGCCGTGCCCAGCAGAACCTGGCCGGTATCAGCGAGGTGCAGAAAGGCAAGCGCGAGGAGTCCACCAGCGTGCCCTGGAGCGAACGCCTGGTCGCGGTCAAGGCCGGCAAGATGACCCACGAACTGACTACCGACCGCAATGGCGTGCTGCGCCTGAACCTGCTCGACAGCCCGTTCTCCGAACAGAACCTCAACCACATCGGTACCTTGCACCTGCAGGTGCTCGACGAGGACAACGCAGTACGGGGCGACGCCAGCCTGCTGGTCAGCGCCAACCTGCGCAACAAGCTGCTCGAAGCCCATGAACTGATCTTCGATGACCTTGAAGATGACGATGTAGGCCAGTGGGTACACCGGGTCAAGCGCCTGTCAGAGCTGGGGCTTGAAGAAGAAGCCAGCGAAATGGAACAGAGCCTGATCGAACTGACCCGCAACGATCCGGAACTGCAGCAGGAGTTCTTGCAGTCGTTGACCAAGGCTACAGGGCGGCTGGTGGCTGATCCAGGGGTGCAATAACCCGGCTTTTCGCATAGTTTTGCGGGCTTGCGCGGTCGATGCAGCGGGGACCGCGCAAGTCGCCTTCTTTATATAGGCGGGAACAGCTCCAGCTGTTCATGCGCCCCGCGCAAGTCGCGCAACCTCACCCCCACCCCCAGCAAGCGCACCGGCTTGCTGCCGCGAGCGAACGCCTGGGCCAGCAACTGCCGATAACTCTCCAGATCCCGCCCCGCTCCCGCCTGCTCCATGGTGGTCTGGCTGAAATCATGGAACTTGACCTTGACGAACGGTTTGTCTGGCCGGTAACTGTTGTCCATGCGGGCAATACGCTCGTTTAGGCTGTCCAGCAACTCGGGCAGCCGCGCCAGGCAACTGGCCAGGTCCGGCAGGTCGGTGTCGTAGGTGTTTTCCACGCTGACCGACTGACGCCGGCTGTCGTTGTGTACCGCACGCTCATCGATACCCCGCGCCAGCCCCCACAAGCGCTCACCAAAACTGCCAAACTCGCGCACCAGCGCCAGCCGCGACCACTCACGCAACTCCAGGCAGGTTTCAATGCCCAGGCGGGTCAGTTTTTCCGCCGTCACCTTGCCCACGCCGTGCAACCTGGCCACTGGCAAGGCGGCGACGAACGCTTCCACTTCACCCGGCGTAATCACGAACAACCCGTTGGGCTTGCGCCAGTCGCTGGCGATCTTGGCCAAGAACTTGTTCGGCGCCACCCCCGCCGACACGGTGATATGGAGGGTGCGCGCCACACGCCGGCGAATATCCTCGGCAATGCGTGTGGCACTGCCGGCATACCACTGGCTTTCGCTCACATCCAGATAGGCCTCATCCAGCGACAAAGGCTCGATCAGCTCGGTGTAGTCGCGAAAGATGGTGTGGATTTCCCGCGAGGCCTCACGGTAGGCTTCGAAACGCGGCTTGACGATCAACAGGTCGGGGCACAGTTTCAGTGCATGCCGCGACGACATCGCCGAGCGCACACCGTAGGCACGCGCTTCATAGTTACAGGTGGCGATCACCCCACGATTCTCGGGCGAGCCACCCACCGCCATGGGCCGCCCGGCCAGGCGCGGGTCGTCACGCATCTCGATCGCGGCATAAAAGCAATCGCAGTCGACGTGGATGATCTTGCGCAAGGACATGGATGACCGTCAGCACTGTAAATTCATACAGATAGTATCGCATGCGTCCTGTTTTGAAACAGCTCAGCGGCCCCGCCTGGCGATAATCGGCCTGAAAGCCCCGCCCTGCCTGAGTTGGACCCGGTTATAGAGCGCTAAGGGATTGAACAAAAAAGGATTTTCCAAAGTATTTGCTTGACATCGTGGAGCAAATCCGTAGAATTCGATCTCACAGGCGCGGGATGGAGCAGCCTGGTAGCTCGTCGGGCTCATAACCCGAAGGTCGTCGGTTCAAATCCGGCTCCCGCAACCAGATTCGAGAAAAGGCCACTGTTAACGCAGTGGCCTTTTTCTTTGTCTGCAGAAACTACCTGCTGGTAAAAAAGCGTTGAAAATCAAACATTAGCGCTTGACACCCAAGCTACAAACTGTAGAATTCGCCCCACTGACGCGGGATGGAGCAGCCTGGTAGCTCGTCGGGCTCATAACCCGAAGGTCGTCGGTTCAAATCCGGCTCCCGCAACCAGATTCAAGATAAGGCCACTGTTAACACAGTGGCCTTTTTCTTTGCCTGCGGAAAACTGCAGCAAAAAAACATGGGTAAATAAACACTTGGCGCTTGACACACAATCACCAAGCTGTAGAATGCGCACCTCTGACGCGGGATGGAGCAGCCTGGTAGCTCGTCGGGCTCATAACCCGAAGGTCGTCGGTTCAAATCCGGCTCCCGCAACCATATTCGTCAGAACAAACCCCGCCTGTGTAACAGCAGCGCGGGGTTTGTTGTTTCTACCCTTCCTGCTTTTCGCCCCCCGATTTTGCCCGCCGTCCAGCCAACCCGCAGGCTTGAGGCGTCACACCCAGGATGAACTATCTTTAACCCTGCCAGGCCCCCGAAAGCGCCTGAGCCCGGAGTAACATTGGATACGTTTTCCAAAGGGACTTTCACTTGGCCGCACCTTTCCTTCACCTCGCGCTGCATGCCCGGGGCCACTCATGACTTCCCACAATCCCGAACCTCCGGTGCCACTCGCCTCGGCACTGCCGGGTGCTGTGCAGCGCCTGCCCTGGCTTGAACGCCTGAGCCGCTACCGCCAGCCCATCGGCCTGGTGGTGACCCTGGTGCTGTTCACCATGGGGTTGATTGCCTGCCGCCACCTGCTGAGCGAACTCGACATCTATGCCCTGCACGATGCCATGCTTAGCGTGCCCGCACAGTCGTTGCTCGGCGCCTTCGTGGCGACCGTGTTGGGCTTCGTTATCCTGCTAGGTTACGAGTGGTCGGCCAGCCGCTATGCCGGGGTCAAATTGCCTGCACGCAGCCTGGTGCTGGGTGGTTTCAGCGCTTTTGCCATCGGCAATGCCATTGGCCTGTCGATGCTATCCGGCGGCTCAGTACGTTACCGTCTGTATGCGCGCCAAGGCCTTGGTGCGGCGGAAGTCGCGCGCATGACCGTGTTTGCCAGCCTGTCGCTGGGCTGCGCGCTGCCGCCCCTGGCTGCCTTGGCAACCTTGAGCGACCTGCCGGCTGCCTCGACCGCGCTGGGTCTGCCAGCCGGCCTGTTGGCCGCTGTCGCCGGCACCGTGCTGGTAGCGTCTGCCCTGTTGGTGACTGGCTTGTATCGCCGGCGCCTGGCCGAACAGCCGCTGGCCAACAACCTGCTGGTACAACTTGGCCGGCGCACGCTGCGCCTGCCGGGGGCGCGCCTGGCTGCCCTGCAATTGCTGATCACTGCGCTGGATGTGGCGGCAGCCGCCACCGTGCTGTACCTGCTGCTGCCCGAAGCACCACCTTTCGGCGCGTTCGTGCTGGTTTACTTGCTGGCCTTGGCTGCGGGTGTGCTCAGCCACGTACCGGGCGGCGTCGGGGTGTTCGAAGCGATTCTGCTGGCAGCTTTTGCCGACCAACTCGGCGCGGCACCGCTGGCCGCTGCCCTGCTGCTGTACCGGTTGATCTACGTGGTACTGCCGCTGCTGCTGGCCTGTGTGCTGCTGCTGGCCAACGAAGCCCGGCGCCTGCTGTTCGCGCAACAGGCCATCAAGGCCGCCTCGGGGCTGGCCGCCCCCATCCTGTCGATTCTGGTGTTTCTGTCCGGCGTGGTGCTGCTGTTCTCTGGCGCCACCCCCGAAATCGACACCCGCCTGGAGCACATGGGCTTCCTTGTGCCACACCGGCTGATCGATGCCTCGCACTTCGGCGCCAGCCTGATCGGTGTGCTGTGCTTGCTGTTGGCCCAGGGCCTGCGCCGGCGCCTGTCTGCCGCCTGGCTGTTGACCACCGTGCTGTTGCTAGTCGGCGCCCTGCTGTCACTGCTCAAGGGCTTCGACTGGGAAGAGGCCTGCCTGCTGACCTTCACGGCTGCCCTGCTCGCCCTGTTCCGTCGCTCGTTCTACCGCCCCAGCCGCCTGTTGGAGCTTCCATTCTCGCCGGTCTTTCTGGTGGCCAGCGCCTGCGCAGTCGGCGCATCGGTGTGGTTGCTGCTGTTCGCCTACCAGGATGTCCCTTACAGCCATCAACTGTGGTGGCAGTTCACCCTCGATGCCGACGCGCCACGGGGCCTGCGCGCCGCCATGGGCAGTGCCTTGCTGCTGGCGGCCGTGGCGCTGACCTGGCTGCTGCGCACCGCGCCACCCGTTATCCACCTGCCTGATGAAGAAGAGCTGCAACGCGCCAACCGTATCCTGCTGGCTTCCGAGCAGCCCGACGGTGGCCTGGCGCTGACCGGCGACAAAGCGCTGCTGTTCCACCCACGTGACAACGCGTTCCTCATGTACGCCCGGCGCGGCCGCAGCCTGGTGGCGCTATACGACCCGATCGGGCCGGCCCAGGAGCGCGCCGAAATGATCTGGCAGTTCCGCGACCTGTGCGACCTGCACCACGCCCGACCGGTGTTCTACCAGGTGCGCGCCGAAAACCTGCCGTTCTACATGGACATCGGTCTGACCGCGCTCAAGCTGGGTGAAGAAGCCCGGGTCGACTTGCGCCGCTTCGACCTGGAAGCCAAGGGCAAGGAAATGAAGGACCTGCGCTACACCTGGAACCGCGGTGGCCGCGATGGCCTGAGCCTGGAAATCCACGAACCGGGGCATGCACCGCTGGCAGAGCTGAAGGAAATTTCCGATGCCTGGCTAGGCGGCAAGAACGTGCGCGAGAAAGGCTTTTCCCTGGGGCGCTTCAGCGCGGACTACCTGCAACACTTTCGCATCGCCCTGATTCGCTTCCAGGGCCACCCGGTGGCCTTCGCCAACCTGCTGGAAACCCATGGCAACGAACTGGCCAGCCTTGACCTGATGCGAGCGCACCCCGAGGCACCGAAGCTGACCATGGAGTTCATGATGATTGGCCTGATCCTGCACTACAAAAGCCATGAGTACGCGCGCTTCAGCCTGGGCATGGTACCGCTTTCCGGCCTGCAGCCGCGACGTGGCGCACCCTTGACCCAGCGCTTGGGGTCGATGGTGTTCCGCCGTGGCGAACAGCTTTACAACTTCCAGGGGCTAAGACGCTTCAAGGACAAATTCCAACCGGACTGGGAACCCCGCTACATGGCCGTGCCGGCCGGGCTTGACCCGCTGGTGGCACTGGCCGACACCGCCGCCCTGATCGCAGGCGGCTTGACTGGATTGGTGAAACGTTGATGACCCGACGCTTTTGGCTGTACTTGCTGGTTCCCCTGCTGATGGCTGCGCTGGGGGGCGCGCTGGCGTTCTGGCTGTGGACACGCCCGGCCCCCGAGGCGCGCTTGGAGCAACTCAGGATCGATGACACCAGCATCACCCGCGTTACACCTGGTGTACACCCGAAGGCCCGAGTGGCCATCGGCGTGCCCCAGGAGCAGGCCCTGACCGACAAGCAACTGATGGACCTGGCCCAGGCCGGTGAGGCCCAACTGGTGCAGGTGATCCTGCCGCCGAACGACTGCAGCAAGCAGCAGCAGGCCATGGACCATGCGCTGAGCCAGCTGCCGGAGAAACCTACGCTGGTCGCCGGTATCGGC
Organism: Pseudomonas sp. DCB_BI; assembly: GCF_026240995.1. NCBI lineage: Bacteria > Pseudomonadati > Pseudomonadota > Gammaproteobacteria > Pseudomonadales > Pseudomonadaceae > Pseudomonas > Pseudomonas sp. DCB_BI. The sequence goes on from NZ_JAPFCG010000014.1 coordinate 128,724, forward strand.
CCCGGTGCCGCCCAGGCATGGCGCTGGCTGGCCAGTCAGAATGATGACAAGGCCCGGGCCATATCCGTGGACTTCACTGTCGAGCAACCTGGCTGCCAGGCGCCGCTGCCAAAATCCGCGGCCCATGGCCACTGGAACGTCGCCTGGAACGACAACCCGGATGACGCCAGCGCCGCTTTCGTGCGCGACCAGGCCAATGCCGAAACCAGCATCAGCGACTACGACATCCACCTGCCGCAAGTGCTCAAGTCGCAATTGACCCAGGCCCTGGTCGGTCACGACGGCAACGCCTTGGCCATCCCGGTAGTCGAAGTGCCGGCCGGGCAAACCACTGACACGGTCACCCTGTTCCTCTCCGGTGACGGCGGCTGGCGCGACCTGGACCGTGATGTTGCCGGCGAAATGGCCAAGCTGGGCTACCCGGTGGTAGGTATCGATACGCTGCGCTATTACTGGCAGCACAAGACGCCAGAACAAAGCGCGGCCGACCTGTCCGAGCTGATGCAGCATTACCGGCAAAAATGGGGCACCAAGCGTTTTGTACTGACCGGCTATTCGTTCGGCGCTGATGTGCTGCCGGCGATCTACAACCGCCTGCCGGTAGAGGACCAGCAACGTGTCGACGCGGTGATGTTGCTGGCGTTTGCCCGCAGCGGCAGCTTCGAGATCGAAGTCGAGGGCTGGCTGGGCAAAGAAGGCCAGGAAGCACCAACCGGGCCGGAAATGGCCAAGTTGCCGGCCTCCAAGGTGGTGTGCATATATGGCGTGGAAGAGACCGATGAAAGCGGTTGCACCGAAAAGACTGCGGTGGGTGAACGCCTGAAGCTGCCTGGGGGGCACCACTTTGATGAAAACTACCCGGCGCTGGCCAAGCGCTTGATTGGTGAGATCGAGACACGCCAGGGTAAATCCAGCGTCGCCGAACAGAACTGACAATGATTGACAGGGGCCGCTTTGCGGCCCCTTGGCAATCAGATCTCGACCTGGGTCCCCAGCTCGATCACCCGGTTCAGCGGCAGGTTGAAAAAGCGCAGGTTACCGTTGGCATTCTTCAGCAGGAACGCGAACAGGTTGCCACGCCAGCGCGACATCCCCTCCAGCCGTGAAGCGATCACCGTCTCGCGGCTGAGGAAGTAAGTGGTGCGCATCGGCGTGAAGTCGAGGTCATCCAGGTGACACAGCTTCAACGCCGCCGGCACATCTGGCTCATCCATGAAGCCAAAGTGCAGCAGCACGCGGAAGAACCCGTCACCATACGCCTCCACCTCAAAGCGTTCGTGCTCCGGTACGCGAGGCCGATCCTCGCTGACCACTGTCAGCAACACCACCTGGGTATGCAGCACCTGGTTGTGCAGCATGTTGTGCAACAACGCATGCGGCACGGCATCGGAGCGCGCGGTAAGGAACACCGCCGTGCCTTCGACCCGGTGCGGCGGCTGGATGCGGATACTGCTGATGAACAGCGGTAGCGGCAGGGCGCCTTCATCGATGCGCTCTACCAGGATCTGCTTGCCGCGCTTCCAGGTGCTCATCAACAGGAACAGCACACCCCCGGCCAACACCGGGAAGGCACCGCCCTGGAAGATTTTCGGCACGTTGGCGGCGAAGAACAGCCCATCGACGAACAGGAAACCTATCAGGATGGGCACCGCCAGCACCGGTGGCCACTTCCACAGCAGCAACATCACCGCCGACACCAGAACAGTGGTCATCAGCATGGTGCCCGTTACCGCCACCCCGTAGGCTGCCGCCAGGGCGCCAGACGATTCGAAGCCAATCACCAGCAGCACCACACCGACCATCAGCGTCCAGTTCACTGCACCGATGTAGATCTGCCCCTGTTCGTCACTGGAGGTGTGCTGGATATGCATGCGTGGGATGTAGCCCAGCTGGATGGCCTGGCGGGTCAGGGAGAAGGCACCGGAAATTACCGCCTGCGAAGCAATTACCGTGGCCAAGGTGGCCAGCCCCACCAATGGCAGCAGCGCCCAGCCCGGGGCCAGCAGGTAGAACGGGTTGCGCGCCGCCTCCGGGTTTTGCAGCAGCAAAGCGCCCTGGCCAAAATAGTTGAGCACCAGCGCCGGCAGCACCAGGATGAACCAGGCCCTGGCGATCGGCTTGCGGCCAAAGTGCCCCATGTCAGCGTACAGCGCCTCGGCACCGGTCAGCGCCAGCACCACCGCGCCGAGGATGGCCACGCCCATGCCCGGGTGCACCACAAAGAAGTTGACCGCCCAGCCGGGGTTGACGGCCTTGAGCACTTCAGGGGTCTGCGAGATGCCATGCACCCCCAACGCGCCCAGCACCACGAACCAGGTGACCATGATCGGGCCAAACAGCTTGCCGATCTTCTCGGTGCCGTGCTTCTGCACCAGGAACAGTGCCACCAGCACCACCAGCGAAATTGGCACTACCCAGTGGTCGATGCCGTCGAACGCCAGGCCCATGCCCTCCACCGCCGACAGCACCGACACCGCCGGGGTGATCATGCTGTCGCCATAGAACAGCGAAGCACCGATCAGGCCACAGATCACCATCAGCGTACGCAACCGCGGGTAGGCCGCCGTGGCCCGCCGCGCCAGCGCGGTCAGTGCCATGGTACCGCCCTCGCCTTGGTTGTCGGCGCGCAGGATGAACATCACATACTTGAACGACACCACCCACAACAGCGACCAAAGGATCAGCGACAGGATCCCCAGCACGCCATCATGGTTGACCGGCACCCCGTAACCGCCGGTGAAGACTTCCTTGAGGGTATACAGAGGGCTGGTGCCGATATCGCCATAAACCACCCCGACCGCTGCCACGAGCAGGCCCACGGACCGCGCCGCGCCCTGCTTCCCCTCGTGCCCGCCCTCAGCGTGACTGCTTGCCTGAACCATCGACCACTCCCGCAGACGGCCTTAACGGCCTTTAGTATTCACTTCGCCACCAGGCCCTCGACTGGACCTTGGCGCAACGGCGCGAAGCATAGCGCAGCGTTCGTCGTATTTCTGCTGGTCAAGCGACCGTGCGCTCGCTAGAATTGCGCACTTTTTGATCAGAGGCGCCAATAGCGCCCATCAAGATCGCCCCCGACTCCGGCCGGGCGACCTGCATTCAATACCGAGGTTAGTCATGTCCACCACGCCCGCCACCCCCAAGGTAGGTTTCGTAAGCCTGGGTTGCCCAAAAGCCCTGGTCGATTCCGAGCGCATCCTGACCCAGCTGCGCATGGAAGGCTATGAAGTCGTGCCCACCTACGAGGACGCCGACGTGGTGGTGGTCAACACCTGCGGCTTCATCGACAGCGCCAAGGCCGAATCGCTCGAAGTGATCGGCGAAGCGATCAAGGAAAACGGCAAGGTCATCGTCACCGGCTGCATGGGCGTCGAAGAAGGCAACATTCGTGACGTGCACCCAAGCGTGCTGTCGGTCACCGGTCCGCAGCAGTACGAGCAGGTGGTCAACGCAGTGCACGAGGTCGTGCCGCCGCGCCAGGACCACAACCCACTGATCGACCTGGTGCCGCCACAGGGCGTCAAGCTGACCCCGCGCCACTACGCCTACCTGAAAATTTCCGAAGGCTGCAACCACAGCTGCAGCTTCTGCATCATTCCGTCGATGCGCGGCAAGCTGGTCAGCCGCCCGGTGGGTGAAGTGCTGAGCGAGGCCGAGCGCCTGGTCAAGGCCGGGGTGAAGGAAATTCTGGTGATCTCCCAGGACACCAGTGCCTACGGCGTCGACGTCAAGTACAAGACCGACTTCTGGAACGGCCGCCCGGTCAAGACCCGCATGCTCGAACTGTGCGAAGCACTGAGCAGCCTGGGGGCCTGGGTCCGCCTGCACTATGTATACCCCTACCCGAACGTCGATGACGTGATCCCGCTGATGGCTGCCGGCAAGATCCTGCCGTACCTGGACATACCGTTCCAGCACGCCAGCCCGAAAGTGCTCAAGTCGATGAAGCGCCCGGCCTTCGAAGACCGCACCCTGGCGCGCATCAAGAACTGGCGCGAGCAGTGCCCTGAGCTGGTGATCCGCTCTACCTTCATCGTCGGCTTCCCGGGCGAGACCGAGGAAGACTTCCAGTACCTGCTGGACTGGCTGACCGAAGCCCAGCTCGACCGCGTGGGCTGCTTCCAGTACTCGCCGGTGGAAGGCGCCCCGGCCAACGACCTGGGCCTGGCCGAAGTACCGGACGACGTCAAGCAAGAGCGCTGGGACCGCTTCATGGCCCACCAGCAGGCCATCAGCACTGCCCGCCTGCAACTGCGCATCGGCAAGGAAATCGAGGTGCTGATCGACGAAGTGGAAGAACAAGGTTCGGTGGGCCGCAGCTTCTTCGATGCGCCGGAAATCGACGGCAGCGTGTTCATCGACGGCGACCACGGCTTCAAGCCAGGCGACAAAGTACGTTGCCGTGTGGTGGATGCCGACGAATACGACATGTGGGCCGAGCCTGTCTAAAAACGGTTGAAGCCTGAAAAGCCCCTGCCCCGGCGTCCCCACAGGGAAGCATCGGGGCAGGGGCTTTTTCGTCAGAACGTGTGAAACAGCATCAGCCCGCCCTCGGCATCCGGGCTGGCATCCGAGAAGCCCTTGACCGCATAGAGTTGGACTTTCCACTGCTGGTTAAGCTTATGGGTGAGGAACAGGGTCAGCTCCCGGATCTGCGAGCCGGTCGAGACCACTTTCTGCCGCCAATCATAGGAGGCGCCTGCCGATGTGCCGACAGCCACCGGCAAGGCGAAACCGAGGCTGGCGAAGATCGGGTCGTCGAACTTGCTGTCAGGCGGGTCGCCAAACTTTTTCCAGCCTAGTGTGGCGAAGCCGGTGACAAGGCCAAAGCCTTTGGTGATGTCGACCTGAGCGGTGTAATCGTACTCGCCGGTGCCCAAGCACTGGTCTTCATCAGCGGTGGGGAATTTGACCTTGCCGATCAGGTCCAGCATCAGCCCGCCGTCACTGCCGTCGAGCAACGCATACCCGGCACTGGCAACCGTATCGCCCAGCCCGCTTTCTACATCATGGCAACCGCCGGGCAAAGGGTCACCACTGGGGCCTACTTCAGGGTTGGTGATGTGTAACCAGGGCACGGTGACTTTGTAGGTCATGGGCCCAGCCTCATATTTGCCAACCACCGGGAGGTACCAGATCTCCGACGTGGTACCGGTGCCATAGTCACCGCTGGAATAGTCCAATCCCGTGGCGATGCTGAAACTATCGGCCACGGCTGAAGCACCGGTACATGACAGCGCGCAGGCGATAAGAGTAAGCGCAGGTCTCATCGGCATCTCAGTACCTGTTTGGCAAGTGTGATCGACCTTACCCCAGCCTAGTTGGCTACCGCCCCGATCGCTCTGGATGCTCTACTTTTTCGAGGGGCTCTACCTTTTCCGGCTTTTCTACTTTTTCTACTTTTTCTACTTTTTCGACCTTTTCGACCTTCTCGACCTTCTCGACCTTTTCAGGTTTCTCAATTTTCTCGACTTTCTCAACCTTCTCGACTTTGTCCGGTTTCCCGACCTTCTCTACCTTCTCGACTTTTTCAACCTTTTCGACTTCGGCCTTCTCCACCCGATCGGAGCGGCCACTGGCGGTGTTCTCGCGTGATTCCACGGTATCGACCTGTTCGGACTTGCCAGACGTGTCAACACGGTCAGAGCTGCCCCGCCCACTGTGGTCATCATTGCTTTCACTACGAACGTGGGTGGCATCGCTCGCGCCATGGCCGCTGCCACTGGAGCCACCACCATTACTGCCCTGCCCGCTGCCATGCCCTGAGTGCCCTCTGTCCGGATTCTCGGCACGGTCACCCTGGAACTCCAGGCGGGTTGCCTGCAGTTCATGGCTGCCATTGAGCACCCCACTCACCCGGACGCGTTGATCAAGCGCAAAGGCAGCAGGTTGCCTGCCGACAATCACGGTCTGGTGCCCCAGCGTCACATTAATGCCGGCGACCACCCATTGCCGCGCCTGTGTGCGCTGCACCAGTCCTTCGACCACAACTTGCCGGGCACGCCCAGCAAACGGCAGGCTCGGGTCTGGGCGAGCTTGCGCCACCTCCAGCTGGCGCCCCGTCCACTGGCCGCGCACCAGCAGCTCCCGAGCCGGGGCTATCCGGGTTCCCAGTTTCAGCCCCTGCAAGCTGCCTGGGCTATCCACTGCACCAATGGCACTGGCCTCTTTGAGGCCAGGTGCGCGTTCGATACGGGTCGCCACCACTTCGCCGCGGGCATCCCGCAGGCCACTGACCCTGACCGGCTCACCTGGGCGCAACCCTTCAGCTACCCGCGCGCCAGCAGCAAGCCGCACAGGTTGGCCCATGACCCGTAGCGGTGCCGAGGCATTGGGCAGCGCGGTCAACGGCCCTTCAAACACGTGGAGAATCGAAATACGCCCTGCTTGCAGGCCGCGCTGGGTGGCGAATGCCTCGACCGCCACCACCTGGCCGATCGCCAGATGGCCCGTGTGGGCAGGGGCACCGTTCTCACTCACCGGTACGTCCTTGCCGTAGTGCACTTCCATGCCGTTTACGCAGATTGAGGCGAACCCGGTGATGGTGCCAACGATACCCGTGCCGCCCGGGCCCAGGATTGGCGCACCGGTACCGCCCACCCCGCCTTGGCTGTGATCTAAGTAGAGACCGTCCACACCTTCGGCAACCGCCCCCGTGCCGCCGGTGCCGCCGGGGCGTTGCGGAAGTGGCGCACCCGTTCCTCCGACACCGCCGTTTTCGCTGCGTACACCGGTCCCGCCAGTACCGCCTGGAAACTGCAGGCCTGCGGCACCGGCCATCCCCACTTCATCCCGGCTGACACACACCGGCGCTGCGGCCACCTCGGCAGGCGCCAGCAGGTTCACCCCGAAAACCAGGGCGCACGTGACGGCACTGAGGAAGCGCGCAAGAAGGGTCATGGGCCGGGTGTCTTCGACGAATCGGGGTCGGTAGCTTCAGTGTAGAAATAAAGCCCGACAGTAATGCGCTGACGCTGCTCGTCACTGGGCGTGTCGACGCTTTCCAGCTCCGCAGCAAGCCGGCTGAAGGCTAGCAGCGTCTGCATGCCGTCCTTGGCCACCACGTCACGCAGATGCTCGACGCTGGCCGCGCTCAGGGCATCATAGTGCACGCTGCGCTCAAAGAACGGCTGGCCCTCGCAACTCAGGTTGTGCACCGCAGCGCAGGCATGATCGTGCAGGTTGTGGCCGAAGTACGCCGCCTTCTCGGCAAAGCCCTTCTGTGGCACGAATGCCTGAGCTTCCAGGTGCACACAATCCTGCTCGTCCAGCCGCACTACACCCAGGCGCAACCACTCATCCAGCACCACCCTGCCCCGGATATCGGTGCTGACCTTGGCCACCAGGGCATCGAACGAGCAATCGCCACCCACGCTGGCCAGCCGGGGCAGCGGCAGCGCCTGGCCAGGCGCCGAGCAAAACGGTGGGCTCGTGGTCCAGACGCTGACCAACTGTGCGCCCAGGGTAATGTTTGCCGGCAGGGCCTCGGGCGCCTTGCCCGCATCACTGCGCAGCCGCCGGACATCCTTGCGATGTACGCCTGTAAGCAAGCTGATGCGGCTATCGGTTGGCGGAGTGTCGTTCAGGCGAAACTCGTGATGGGCCACGTCGACGAACACTTGCTTGAGCAGGTCGCCGAACATTGTGTAGGTAACCCCTTTGCGCAGCATCAGGCGCACCAGCGGGCGCATGACACGCCGCAGTGCGCTTAACATCGACGGGGGCAAGGTAGGCGATTGCATTGAGCGCGTTCCTTGACAGAGGAATCCAGCATACAACGCGGGAAATTATCCCACATAAACTGCAGGTACTTCCCGACAGGTACAAGAACAAACTGTCGGCGCTCATCGCAAGGACATGGTAATGGCCAGACAGGCCGGAAGCTGACCATGCAAAACCCGTCCGCTGTTTTTTGCATGGGCCGCTGCGAGTCAGCTCCAATCAGCTTCTGCTGTTGTCATCACCCGGTTCGCCACCCACATGGTTGCCGTTATCATCACCTGGTTCACCGCCAACATGATTGCCGTGGTCATCGCCAGGCTCACCGCCGACATGATTACCATGATCATCTCCGGGCTCACCGCCGACATGGTTGCCATGATCGTCACCCGCTTCAGCATGATTGCTACTGCGCCCAGCGTTCGAATTGCCGTCGTGGGCTCGGCCATCATGGCCACTGCCACTGTTGCCGGCATGACCACCACCTTCGCCGCCATTGCCGTGGCCACCGCCGCTTCCGCTTCCGCCACCACCGTGGCCACCGCCGCCACCGCTTCCGCCACCACCGCCGTGGCCACCGCCACCACCGCTTCCGCCACCACCGCCGTGACCACCGCCACCACCGCTTCCGCCACCACCGCCGTGGCCACCGCCACCACCGCTTCCGCCACCACCGCCGTGACCACCGCCACCACCGCTTCCGCCACCACCACCATGGCCACCACCGCCGCCGCCATCTTTGGCGTAGGCACTGGAACCCTGGGAAATCGAGTCAGGGATCAACACAATCGACGTCGACAGCACGCCAGTTACGGCTACCGCGAGTAGGGCCTTCTTGAACAGCAGGTGGATTTGCATAGTTCGTCTCCAGGGCTTCGCCACGAGAACGCCAAATCAGTCAGGAATTCTGTTGTTAGTTTGTTGTTTTCCTTGCGTGGGATTTTTTCCCACACCAAAGTAATAGTCCTCGCCAGCCTGGCCTTCAAGTGCTGTGCGATCAAGCCGACCGGTGGTTGGCCTGCTATGTTTTCCCTACCGCCATGGAGGAACAACGGCATGCCTGCGCTGCTGACGCTGCAAACCCCGCGCTTGAGTGATTACAGCGAACTGGTTCAAGTGTGGGAAGACTCGGTACGCGCCACCCATGACTTTCTGCCAGAGGGGTATATCGTGCTGCTGCGCGAACACGTGCTGCGCCGCTACCTCGACGCGGTGATGCTGGTCTGCTGCAAGGACCGCCAGCGTATCTGTGGTTTCGCCGGGGTCGCCAACGGGCGCGTGGACATGCTGTTCGTCGCACCGGGCTACCGCGGCCAAGGGGTTGGCAAGCGCCTGCTGCGCTATGCCATCACCGAACTGAATGCCGAGCGCCTGGATGTCAACGAGCAGAACCCGCAAGCGCTGGGTTTCTACCTGCATGAAGGCTTCGAAGTGATCGGCCGTTCGGCAACCGACGGCCTGGGCCAGCCCTACCCCCTGCTGCACATGAGGCTGATGCGTACAGCGCCCTGAGGCTTCGTCCGAAAGTGCCGCGTCATGTGCCCAAAATGGCGCATCTGACACAGATTCCCATCATCAAGCGCGTAGGGGCAGGTACAATGGTGGTCTTTCCCTGCCTTTGCGAATTGCCCCATGTCCGAACCCGTCCGCCTGTCCAAACGCCTTATCGAGCAACTTGGCTGCTCCCGCCGCGAGGCCGAGCAGTACATTGAAGGAGGCTGGGTAACGGTCGATGGCGTGGTGGTCGAGCAGCCGCAGTTCAAGGTCGAAGCGCAGCACGTCGAGCTGCTGCCGGGCGCCCGGGCTGAAACACTGGAGCCGGTGACCCTGCTGCTGAACCAGCCGGCCGGCGTCGACAGTGAAACTGCCCGCGCCAGCATGAACATGGGCAGCCTGAGCGAGGCCCATCGCGAAGGCGTGCGTGCCCTGCACGGGCATTTTGCCCGGCAGGCTTGCGTGGCCCCGCTGGAGCGCGGCGCCAGCGGCCTGCAGGTGTTCACCCAGGACTGGCGGGTAACCCGCAAGATCGAAGCCGACCTGCGCCGTCTAGAGCAGGAATTCATCGTTGAAGTGCGCGGCGAGACCACGCCCCAGGCACTGGAACGCCTGGCGCGCGGCGCGACACGCAATGACCGCGAACTGCCCAAGGCCAAGGCCAGCTGGCAGAACGAGACCCACCTGCGCATGGCCCTGAAAAACCCGCAGCCCGGGCAAATTGCCGAACTGTGTGCTTACCTGCGCCTGGAGCTGGTAGGCATGCGCCGCATTCGCCTGGGTGGCGTATCGATGGGCAAGTTGCCCCTGGGCCAATGGCGCTACGTGGCCACTACCGAACGTTTCTAAGCAATACGCCGCGCTGGAACGCGCGGCACCTGAACAGGATTCTGCAGCAATGAACCACAATGATGTCCTGCGCAGCCTGCGCTACATGCTCAAGGTGAACGACGCCAAGATGGCCGAGATCATCGGGCTCTCCGGCCTCGAAGTGCATCCCCTGGTGCTGGCCACCTACCTGAAGAAAGAAGAAGAGGAAGGTTTTGTGCGCTGCCCGGAACGGGTGATGGCGCACTTCCTCGACGGCCTGGTGATCTACCGCCGTGGCAAGGACGACAGCCGCCCGCCCCAGCCGATCGAGCTGCCGGTCACCAATAACCAGATCCTCAAGAAGCTGCGAGTGGCCTTTGAACTCAAGGAAGACGACCTGCACGCGATACTCAAGGCAGTCAATTTCCCGGTCAGCAAGCCCGAGCTCAGCGCGTTGTTCCGCAAGGCTGGCCACGAAAACTACCGACCATGCGGCGACCAGTTGCTGCGTAACTTCCTCAAGGGCCTGACCCTGCGCGTGCGCGGCTGAGTGGCCATGCAGCATACGGTTGCCCCGGTCGGCATCGTCCGCTCGTGCTTCAAGGAAAAGTTCGCCATCCCGCGCCAACCGCAGCTGGCGCCCGCTGCCCGCGGCGTACTCGAGCTGCTGCCGCCGTTCGACCAGGGTGACGCGGTCGAAGGCCTGGAGCAGGTCAGCCACGTATGGCTGCTGTTCCTGTTCCACCAGGCCCTGGAGGACAAGCCGCGCCTGAAGGTGCGGCCACCGCGGCTGGGCGGCAACAAGAGCATGGGTGTGTTCGCCACCCGCGCGACCCACCGGCCCAATGGCATCGGCCAGTCGGTGGTGCGCCTGGAGGGCGTGGAGCCTGGGCGCCTGTTGCTGTCCGGGATCGACCTGCTTGACGGCACACCGGTGCTGGATATCAAGCCCTATGTACCCTACGCCGACAGTATCCCCGGTGCCAGCAACCAGATGGCCAGCGCCGCGCCTGCGGCAATTGCCGTACAGTGGGCCGACAGCGCCCTGCCCCAGGCCCGCGATCATGCGCTGCGGCTGGGCGAGCCGCTGGTGGAGCTGATCGAGCAATGCCTGGCGCAGGACCCACGGCCGGCCTACCAGACACCCCCGGCCGAGCGGGTGTATGGGGTGAGGTTCTGGGATGTGCAGGTGCGGTGGCATTACCCGCACCCGGAGCAGATCCGGGTGTTGGAGGTGGTGCTGGGCTGAAGGCCACCGCATCGCCCTGTGTGGGAGCGGCCTTGCGTCGCGAAAGGGCTGCGCAGCGGCCCCAAGATTTCAGCCATCCTGCAAGGTCGCCGGGGCTGCTGCGCAGCCCTTTCGCGACGCAAGGCCGCTCCCACAAAGGACCGCGCAGATACGAAAAAGGCGACCCTTGGGTCGCCTTTCTCATTTCAACCGGCTATCAACGAGCCGGGCCTTCAGCCACGCCCAGGTCGTCGGTCGGACGGGTATCGATCAGCGGTGCACCGCCAGAGGCCAGCTCCGAAGCCAACTTGTCGTTGTCCATTTCCTTGACCCACTTGGCCACGACCACGGTGGCAACGGCGTTGCCGACCAGGTTGGTCAGGGCGCGGGCTTCGGACATGAAGCGGTCGATACCAAGGATCAGCGCCAGGCCAGCGACCGGCAGGTGGCCAACGGCCGACAGGGTGGCGGCCAGGACGATGAAGCCCGAGCCGGTGACGCCCGCAGCACCTTTGGAAGCCACCAGCAGCACCAGCAGCAGCGTGATCTGGTGGGTGATGTCCATGGTGGTGTCGGTGGCCTGGGCGATGAATACCGCAGCCATGGTCAGGTAGATCGAGGTGCCGTCAAGGTTGAACGAGTAACCGGTCGGGATGACCAGGCCAACCACCGACTTCTTCGCACCCAGGCGCTCCATCTTGGCCAGCATACGCGGCAGGGCCGACTCCGAGGACGAAGTGCCCAGCACGATCAGCAGTTCTTCACGGATGTAGCGGATCAGCTTGAGTACGCTGAAGCCGTGGGCACGGCAGATACCGCCCAGCACCACCAGCACGAACAGCAGGCAGGTGATATAGAAGCAGGCCATCAGGTAGCCCAGCTGCACCAGCGAACCAACGCCGTACTGGCCAATGGTGAAGGCCATGGCACCGAAGGCACCGATCGGGGCCAGCTTCATGATCATGTTGATGATGTTGAACATGACATGGGCGAAGCGGTCGATCATGTCCAGTACTGGCTTGCCGTAGCTGCCCAGGCGGTGCAGGGCGAAGCCGAACAGTACCGAGAACATCAGCACCTGCAGGATGTCGCCATTGGCGAAGGCGCCGACCACGGTGTTGGGGATCACGTTCAGCAGGAAGCCGACAGTGGTCTGCTGCGCGCCGGCGGCGGCGTAGGCAGCCACGCTGCTGGCGTTCAGGGTGCTGACGTCGATGTGCATGCCAGCGCCAGGCTTGACCACGTTGACGACGACAAGGCCGATGATCAGGGCGATGGTGGAGACGATCTCAAAATACAGCAGCGCGTAGCCGCCGGTCTTGCCGACCGATTTCATGCTCTGCATGCCTGCAATGCCGCTGACCACGGTACAGAAGATGATCGGGGCGATAACCATCTTGATCAGTTTGACGAAGCCGTCACCCAAAGGTTTGAGGGCGACGCCCGTTTCCGGATAATAGTGGCCGAGCAGGATGCCGATGGTGATGGCGACCAACACCTGAACATACAGGGATTTGTACAGCGGCTGACGTGTCGTCATGGCTAATTTCCTCAAGTGTGCCGGTTTTCACCCTTCCCAGGGTGATGGGGCACCTGAATCGCTAACCCTCCTGCACCTGGAGGGATTTGTCGTTGTGTTCGAGCTGCCTGGGCAGGCCTCTGCAAGGATCAATAGCAAGGGTGGTGCCAAAGTGCCCACCAAGGGTGCAAAGGCCGCATTTGCCTGGGATAAATGCCCAACGACAGGGCGATTTGGCTGAGGAAGGCTGGCGGATTTCCGCCCGTTGGCGGGATTTGTACAGGGGGGTTGGCGGGAATCCGCCCATTCAGGGGGTACGTAGCAACAGGGATCAGTCCAGATTGAAGGTGATCCTGAACGCAGCCCCCCCTAATGGAGAATCCCCCAGGCTGAGCTCGGCGTCATAGCTGTCGACGATGTCCTTGACCACCGCCAACCCGATGCCCTGCCCAGGATGCTGGCTGTCCAGCCGCTCGCCGCGCTCCAGGATGCGCTCACGCTGGTCGGCCGGCACCCCCGGCCCATCATCCTCGATACACAGGACCAGCAGCCCTGGCGCTTGCTCCAGGCTCACCCGCACTTGCCCCAGGCTCAGCCGGTAGGCGTTCTCCAGCAGGTTGCCGAGCATTTCCAGCAAGGCGCCCTGCTCCATCGGCACTTGTGCCGTGTCTGGCAGTTCAAGGACAACGCTGACCCGCTTGTCGCGGTAGACCTTGGCCAAGGTGTTGCACAGGCTGTCGAGCAACGGCCGCACCAACACACTGTGACGCACCAGGCCGCTCTTGCGCAGGCTGGCGCGCTGTAGCTGGTAGTCGATCTGCTGGCTCATGCGCTCGATCTGGCTTTGCAGCACCCGCGCCTGCTCGCGTTCGCCACTGCGCTGCTGCAGGCTTTCGCCCACGCCTTGCAGCACCGCCAGTGGGGTTTTCAGGCTGTGCGCCAGGTCGTCCAGCGAATCGCGGTAGCGTGTACGTTGCTCGCGCTCACTGCGCAACAGGCGGTTGAGCGAGCGGGTCAGGCGCAGCAACTCGCGCGGGTGCTCGCCGCTCAGGCCATCACGGGCGCCCGCTTCCACCTCGTCCAGTTCGTGGCTGAGCCGGCGCAACGAGCGCAGGCCCCAGGTCAGTCCGGCCCAGAGCAGCACCATCAGCGCCAGCAAGGCAGCGCCAAAACCCAGATACAGCTTTTCGCGCAGGCCATTGAGGGTGGCTGTGTACTCGCTCACCGGCTGCAGGGCGACAATGCTGTAGGCGGCGCTCTGGCCACCCAGCAGACGGATCTCGACATCGTAGACGAAGAACTCTTCACCATCGGACTGGTGAATGCGGGCAAATTCGTTGCCGCGCCCGTCATAGCGCGGGCGATAGTTGATATGCCGGTCAGCCGTGGCGCGTGACTGCCAGACCAGGTTGCCGTCGCGGTCGAAGATATACCCGAGCAGCCCGGTGTACGGCAGGTTGTAACGCTCGTCCGGCAACAACGCCGGCATCTGCAACTGGCCATGCTCGATGCGCGCGGCGGATATCAGCGTAGTCACGTCCGAAGCCAGACGCTGCTCGATGGCCTCCTGCAACGCCAGGCTGAAGGCCTTCTGCAAGGCTGGCAGCAACGCCAGCATGAACAGCAACGCCAGCACTGCGGCAGCCAGCATCAGGCGCACCCGCAGCGAGCGGATCATCTGCAGCGCTCGGTGAACAGGTAGCCAAGGCCGCGAACGGTATCGATGGGTTTGAAACCCTGCTCGCCCTCAAGCTTGCGGCGCAGGCGGCCGACCAGTACCTCGATGACATTGGGGTCGCGTTCCTCGTCGCCCGGGTACAGCTGCTCCATCAGGCGGTCCTTGGCCACGACCTGCTGATGATGGCGCATGAGGTATTCGAGGATGCGGTATTCGTAGGCGGTCAGCGCCAGCGGCTGTTGGTCGAGGGTGGCCTGTTTGCGATTGAGGTCGAGCACCAGTGGGCCGGCGGCGATGGTCGACTGGGTGAAGCCGCTGGACCGGCGCAGCAGGGCATTGAGCCGGGCTTCAAGCTCTTCGAACTGGAACGGCTTGACCAGGTAGTCGTCGGCCCCGGCAGCCAGGCCTTCGACCTTGTCCTGCCAATTGCCGCGGGCGGTCAGAATAAGGATAGGGAAAGTCTTGTCCTGGCTGCGCAGGCGCGTAATCAGCTCGAGGCCACTGATGCCGGGCAGGCCCAGATCGATGATGGCCAGGTCAAAATGGTACTGGCCGGCCTGGTACAGCGCCTCCTCGGCATCGGCAACCGCTTCGACCACATGGCCGCTTTCGCCCAGGCGGGTGTAGAGGTGATGGCGAAGCAGGGCTTCGTCCTCGACCACCAGCAGTTTCATGTGCAGCTCCTTGTGTGTATTGCCTGTACCGGCCCTTTCGCGGGCACGCCGCCGAAAGGGCCGGTACAGGATAACCCGGCTCGCGCGTCAGAACTTGTAGCTTGCTGCCAGGTAAGTCTGGGCACTGCTGGTCAGGCGCAGGGTGCCATCCTTCGGCCCGCCATGCGCGCCCACTTCAGTGGCGGCGTTGGTGCGCAGGTAACGGTAGCCCAGCTCGACCGAGGCTTTGTCGGTGATGTCCTGGATCACCCCGGCCTGCAGGCCGTAGGCATAACCGTAGTCGGTATCGCGACTGGCGCCTGGCGAGTCCTGGGTGAGCTTGGTCATGCCCAGGCTGCCACCCCCAAACAGCTTGGTGGTATCCCCCACGGGCAGGAACAGGTCGTAGCTGCCCAGCAGGTTTTCCTGGCGCAGTTTCAGGCCACTGTGGTCGCCCGAGACGTTGTCATAGGTCATGTAGTAGCGACCCTGGTCGTTGATCTTGCCCACACGCACACCCCAGGTGTCATCCTTGCCGATGATGCCGTCAGTATTGAGGTGATCGGTGTTGCGCTGCAGCAGGCCGGATTTGCGAACCTTGTCGCTGGTCTGGCCATAGGTCAAGCTGGCAAAGTTATCGTCGGCGGCCTGGGCGGTGGTGATGCCAGCGGCACAGACGGCCATGGCGGCAAGCAGGGTGTTGAAGGTTTTCATGGCGGGTTACTCCAGTTGAGTGCGCTGTTTCGGTCTGGAAGCTAGAGTAAGGAGGGCACCCTGAACCGCGACTGAACCCTGGCTGAACCCCGGCTGAACGAACTGTCTGCAAGACAAGGAGTAGTAAAGATGCGTGCCCTGCTGGCCCTGACCCTGATGTGCAGCGCCGCCCTCGCCCAGGCGGCAGTAGTGACCCGCGAGATCCCCTACCAGGACGCCGACGGCAACCGCCTGGTCGGCTACTACGCCTACGACGATGCGCTGGACGGCAAACGCCCAGGCATCGTCGTGGTGCATGAATGGTGGGGCCTGAACGACTATGCCAAGCGTCGTGCACGAGATCTTGCGGCCCTGGGCTATAAAGCGCTGGCCATCGACATGTACGGCGATGGCAAGCACACCGAGCATCCGCAGGATGCCCAGGCGTTCATGACCGAAGCGTTGAAAGACCCGGCCGCGGCAGCAGCGCGCTTCGACGCTGGCCTGGAGCTGCTGAAAAAGCAGCCGAACGTCAACAAGCATCAACTGGGCGCTGTGGGCTACTGCTTTGGCGGCAAAGTGGTGCTCGATGCCGCACGCCGGGGAGAGAAACTGGACGGTGTGGTGAGCTTCCATGGCGCGTTGGCCACCCAGACCCCGGCCAAGCCTGGCGTAGTGCGCGCGGACATCCTGGTTGAACATGGCGCTGCGGACAGCATGGTCACCCAGCAGCAGGTGGACGCGTTCAAGGCGGAAATGGATGCGGCCAAGGTCAACTACCAGTTCGTCAGTATCGAAGGGGCCAAGCACGGGTTTACCAACCCGGATGCAGACCGCTTGAGCCATGGCGACCATGGCGGGCCGGACATTGGCTATAACAAGGCGGCGGACGAGAGCTCCTGGGCGGATATGCAGACGTTTTTCAAGAAGGTGTTCAAGTAAAAGCTTGCGCAATCGTTGTGGCTACAAGGAGTCGTTGCCACGTCTCCTCCCTTAGCGCTTGCACAGCTGGCACAATAGCCGCCATGAACACACTTCCCGCCTGCTGCGCCCCGCTCCAGCACCACTGGCCGCTGCCCCGCCCATTGCCCGGCGCGGTACTGGTCAGTTGTGCCTTCGACCCTGCCCACTTGTCCGCCGACGACTTCCAGCGCGCTGGCGTGCTGCCCAGCGCCAGCCTGCTGCGCTCGGTGGCCAAGCGCCAAGCCGAATACCTGGCCGGCCGCGTGTGCGCCCGTGCCGCCCTGCAGCGCCTTGACGGCCGCGACTACGTGCCCGGCACCCACGAAGACCGCTCGCCCATATGGCCCGCCGGTATTCATGGCTCGATCACACACGGCAAGGGCTGGGCCGCCGCGGTGGTCGCCGACGAAAACAGCTGCCAAGGCCTGGGCCTGGATCAGGAAGCCTTGCTGGATGACGAACGCGCCGAGCGGCTGATGGGTGAAATCCTTATCCCGGCAGAGCTTGAACGCCTGGACCGCCGCCAGCTTGGGCTTACGGTGACCCTGACGTTCTCGCTGAAGGAAAGCTTGTTCAAGACCCTGTACCCACTGACTCGCCAACGCTTCTACTTCGAACACGCAGAAGTGCTCGACTGGTCCCCGCAAGGCCTGGCACGCCTGCGCCTGCTCACCGACCTGTCACCGCAGTGGCGGCAAGGCGCAGAAGTGCAAGGCCAGTTCTGCCTGCAGGACGGCCACCTGCTTAGCCTGGTCAGCGTCTGACCTTTACAGCGGTGCCTGCTGCCGTGGCCAGTTCAGGCTGAAGCAGGCACCGCCCAACGCCTCGCTGCGGCCTACCGTGGCCCGGCCAGCGTGCCAGTAGATGATCCGCCGTACGATCGACAGGCCCAGGCCATGCCCGCCCGAAGCGCGGGTGCGGCTGTCGTCAAGGCGGGTGAAGGGCGTGAAGATACGGTCCCAGAAGCCCTCGGGGATCCCCGGCCCGTCATCCTCCACATCGATGCGGCAACGTTGCTGGCCTAGCTGATAGCTCAGGCGCACTTCGCCTTCGGCATGGCGCATGGCATTGCCGACCAGGTTCTGCAGCGCCCGGTGCAGGTAACGCGGCTCGGCCTCGACCCAGGCGCCATCGGCATCCGCGCCTTGGCACTCGCCACGCACCACGCGCACGTCGGCACGCAGTGGCGCCAGTTCTTCGATGACCCGGTCGAACAAGGCATCCAGGTCGATGCGCTGGAACTGCAAGGCCGGAGCGCCCTGCTCCAGGCGCGCGTAGGTGAGCATTTCGTCGACCAGCTTGTCGAGGTCCTGGATATCGCCGTCCATGCCGGCAAGGTGCTTGGCCCGCGCCTGCTCGGTGCTGGCGGTTTCGATCATCTCCAGGCCAAAACGCAGGCGCGCCACCGGCGTGCGCAGTTCATGGGAAACCGCCCGCACCAGTTCGCGCTGCATGGTCAACGAACGCTGCAGATGCTCGGCCATGCCGTTGAAGGCCGCGGCCAGGCGCCCTACCGAGTCGGCATCGCCCGCTGGCACACGGGTGTCCAGGCTACCTTGCGCGATGCGCGTAGCAGCAACTTCCAGGCCCGACACGCGGCGCTCCAGCTGGCGCACCAGCAGGTAGACCACCAGGCCAATCAGGCACAGGCCAAGGAACGCGATCAGGATCAGCAACTGCGGCGGGTACGGGTTGAGCTGGTACAGCGGGCCGATTTCCAGCACCCAGGGCGAGCCTGCCAACCCGGCGAACACCCGGATCGAGTCGCCATCCTTGCCCAGCGCCATCACCGTGTCGCCTTCCTCGACCCGGCGCCGCTGGTCATCGTCCAGGCTGGCCCGCTCGATGCGCTGCAAGGCCACGCCAAAGCCGAAGCCCTTTTCCTTTTTTAGATGTGCCAGACGCTGCTGCTGCTCAGTCACCGGGTAGCGCACCAGTTCGTCGGCCAACAGGTAAAGGGTGGCCCGCGCCAGCTGCTCGCTGATCTGTTTGATCTGCGCCACCAGCAGCAGGTCTTCCTGACCGACCTTGCGCAGCACGACTGCGGCATGCGGGCCGGTCATCTCGACCACCACCAGCCCGCGGTACAGGCGCGCCCGCTGGCCCCCGTCCAGGCTTCGCGCGGTCATTGGCTGCAGTGCCAGGGGCACGCCGAGCAAGCGTTCCCAGATCAGCAATGAACGCTTGCGTTCGGTTTCGTCCTGCATGGCCAGGTTGTCGGCCATCAGACTGAATGTGCCTTGGGCCAGCCCCTCGCGATGCTGTGCGGCGCGCACTTCATTGACCAGGTGCAGGCTGAGTACGCCGAGCAGCGCCACCAGCACCAGCACGGCCAGCATGCCGCCGTATATACGTAGGAAGATCGAGTTGTTCATGGCGCCTCGCCGACGAACAGGTAGCCCTTGCTACGCAGGGTCTTGATCAGCCGCGGCTGGACAGGGTCATCGCCAATCTTGGGGCGGATTTTCGAAATGCGGATGTCGATGGAACGGTCCTGGCCGTCGTAGCCGACGCCGCGCAGCGCGGTGAAGATCTGCTCGCGGGTCAGCACCCGGCCGGCGTTGCTGGCCAGTAGCCAGAGGAGGTCGAACTCCGCGCCTGTCAGCTCGATCAGCTGTTCGCCCAGGCGCGCCTCGCGCAGGCGGTTGTCGATGCGCAGCGCACCGAAGGCCAGGTCCTGACGCTTGCTGTCCACCGCTTCACTGCGGCGCAGCAGGGCCTGGATCCGCGCCAACAGCAAGCGTGGGCGTACTGGCTTGCATACGTAGTCGTCGGCGCCCAGGTCCAGGCCCTGGACCTGGTCGAGTTCGTCACTGCGGGCGGTGAGCATGAGGATCGGCCCGGGGTATTGGGTACGCACCCGGCGGCAGATGCTCAGGCCGTCCTCGCCGGGGAGCATCAGGTCGAGGATGACCAGGTCGGGCTGGCTATCGACGATGCGCCTCGCGGCACGGGCGCCATCGGCCTCCACCGCGACCTCGAAACCATTGGCCTGCAGGTATTCGGCGGTGAGCTCGGCGAGGCGCTGGTCGTCTTCGACGATGAGGATGCGGGGTGTGGGGTGGTCCATGGCTTTGGCCTTGTTGTTCTTGGGATCGTGTAAGGGCAGCTGAGAGTATGGCTGTAGATGGGTGGCGCCTGCGAGACCGAGCGCCGCCCGCGCGGCGCATCGCGAGCTGCGCTCGCTCCTACATTTGTTTCGGGCCAATTATTCCTGTGCCATTTGCGCGCGAACGCCTTTGGCGCAGGGCGCGATATCGTGTCGTACACACAAGGCGGTCGCGCGCGCCTGTCACAGGCGTAACTGGCCCGAAACAAACGTAGGAGCGAGCGCAGCTCGCGATGCGCCGCGCGGGCGGCGCTCGATCTCCCAGGCACCCCAGATCTTCAGACATGCCCTACCGCCCCCTGAACTGAACCGTTTTTTGTGACAGGTATCCCGCCCGAAAAAAACTGCCCAAGGGCGTCACCACGCAGAAAAATACTGCAAACCACTTGGCACAAGGCCTACAGCGAATACCCACCATTCACTCACAAAGTACACACAACTTATCCACAGGCGCTCGCCTTGCAAAGCCCCCAATACCGCATTATCTTGTATCCCGATCGCAGCGAACCACTAGATATAGGGGTTCGTGCAAAATCACACACAAAAGTCAACCCGCAAGATCAAGCGATTTTCCGGGTGGAACTTCAGGTGATTTCAGCAGCCAAACCGCTCCTGCGGAGGCGACCGAGGCAAGCCCTTTCAGGGCGTTGTTCGGGCATGGGTGTTGCAGGCCAAGCCTGGCACCCATCAGCAACAGTTTTTGGGCTCGGCCCAGAACCTTTGACTTCGGCCAGGGAGCGGCAAGCCATTGCCCCTTATTCCTGAGTCTGTCCCGAAGTCGGTACGCCCGCGCGGGCGGATGCGCATGCATTGCGCATCCCCGCGAGGTTATCGAGCAAGTGGACGGAACGGTGGGCGCCCATAAGGCGCCTGAACAATATAGAAACTGTGGAGACACCCACCCATGCAAACCGACACAACTCGCGAGAACCCGCAGGCCCAGGTGCCGCAGGCCGCCGATTCCAACCAGGATCTGGCTGCCACCGCCCCCGGCCAACTGCGCGTGATCAAGCGTAACGGCACTGTCGTCCCTTACACCGACGACAAGATCACCGTTGCCATCACCAAGGCGTTCCTCGCAGTTGAAGGCGGCACCGCCGCCGCTTCGTCGCGTATCCACGACACCGTCGCGCGCCTGACCGAGCAGGTTACCGCCACGTTCAAGCGTCGCATGCCATCGGGTGGCACCATCCACATCGAAGAAATCCAGGACCAGGTCGAACTGGCCCTGATGCGTGCCGGCGAGCAGAAAGTTGCTCGTGACTACGTGATCTACCGCGACCAGCGCGCCAAGGAACGCGCCACCCGCGCCAACACCGACGCCGTGGTCGAGCCGCACCCAAGCATCCGCATCACCCTGGCCGACGGCAGCCTGGCGCCGCTCGACATGGCCCGCCTGAACACCATCATCAGCGAAGCCTGCGAAGGCCTGGCCGAAGTCGATGGCGACCTGATCCAGCGCGAAACCCTGAAAAACCTGTACGACGGCGTTGCCATCAAGGACGTCAACACCGCCCTAGTGATGACCGCCCGTACCCTGGTAGAGCGCGAGCCGAACTACTCGTTCGTTACCGCCCGCCTGCTCATGGACACCCTGCGCGCCGAAGGCCTGGGCTTCCTGAACGTCGCCGACAGCGCCACCCACCACGAGATGGCCGACCTGTATGCCAAGGCCCTGCCGGCCTACGTCGCCAAAGGTATCGAGTTCGAGCTGCTGAACCCGGCCCTGGCCGACTTCGACCTGGAAAAACTGGGCAAGGCGATCAACCACGAGCGTGACCAGCAGTTCACCTACCTGGGCCTGCAGACCCTTTACGACCGCTACTTCATCCACAAGGATGGCGTGCGCTTCGAGCTGCCGCAGGTGTTCTTCATGCGTGTGGCCATGGGCCTGGCGCTGGAAGAGAAAGACAAGGAAGCCCGTGCGATCGAGTTCTACAACCTGTTGTCGTCGTTCGACTACATGGCCTCGACCCCGACCCTGTTCAACGCCGGTACCCTGCGCCCGCAGCTGTCCAGCTGCTACCTGACCACCGTGCCAGACGACCTGTCGGGCATCTACCACGCGATCCACGACAACGCCATGCTGTCGAAATTCGCTGGCGGCCTGGGCAACGACTGGACCCCGGTCCGTGCACTGGGCTCGTACATCAAGGGCACCAACGGTAAATCCCAGG
Organism: Pseudomonas sp. DCB_BI; assembly: GCF_026240995.1. Lineage (NCBI taxonomy): Bacteria > Pseudomonadati > Pseudomonadota > Gammaproteobacteria > Pseudomonadales > Pseudomonadaceae > Pseudomonas > Pseudomonas sp. DCB_BI. The sequence continues at coordinate 150,767 of NZ_JAPFCG010000014.1, forward strand.
GCGTCGTCCCGTTCCTGAAAGTGGTCAACGACACCGCCGTTGCCGTGAACCAGGGTGGCAAGCGCAAAGGCGCTGTATGTGCTTACCTGGAAACCTGGCACCTGGACATCGAAGAATTCATCGAGCTGCGCAAGAACACCGGTGATGACCGCCGTCGTACCCACGACATGAACACCGCCAACTGGATCCCTGACCTGTTCATGAAGCGTGTCTTCGATGACGGCAAGTGGACCCTGTTCTCGCCTTCGGAAGTGCCAGACCTGCACGACCTGACCGGCAAGGCCTTCGAAGAGCGCTACGAGTACTACGAAGCCCTGACCGAGTACAACAAGATCAAGGTGTTCAAGACCATCCAGGCCAAAGACCTGTGGCGCAAGATGCTGTCGATGCTGTTCGAGACCGGCCATCCGTGGCTGACCTTCAAGGACCCGTGCAACCTGCGTTCGCCGCAGCAGCACGTGGGCGTGGTCCACAGCTCGAACCTGTGCACCGAGATCACCCTGAACACCAACAAGGACGAGATCGCGGTCTGCAACCTGGGCTCGATCAACCTGCCGAACCACATCGTCGACGGCAAGCTGGACACCGCCAAGCTGCAGCGTACCGTGAACACCGCCGTGCGCATGCTCGACAACGTGATCGACATCAACTACTACTCGGTGCCGCAAGCGCGTAACTCGAACTTCAAGCACCGCCCGGTCGGCCTGGGCATCATGGGCTTCCAGGACGCGCTGTACCTGCAGCACATTCCTTACGGTTCCGATGCAGCCGTCGAGTTCGCTGACAAGTCGATGGAAGCGGTCAGCTACTTCGCCATCCAGGCCTCGTGCGACCTGGCCGACGAACGTGGTGCCTACGAGACCTTCCAGGGCTCGCTGTGGTCCAAGGGTATCCTGCCGCTGGACTCGCAACAGATCCTGATCGAGGCCCGTGGCCAGAAGTACATCGACGTCGATCTGAACGAGACCCTGGACTGGGCGCCAGTGCGTGCCCGCGTGCAAAAAGGTATTCGTAACTCGAACATCATGGCCATCGCGCCAACCGCGACCATCGCCAACATCACTGGCGTATCGCAGTCGATCGAGCCGACCTACCAGAACCTGTACGTGAAATCGAACCTGTCGGGCGAGTTCACCGTGATCAACCCCTACCTGGTTCGCGACCTGAAGGCGCGCGGCCTGTGGGACTCGGTCATGATCAACGACCTGAAGTACTACGACGGTTCGGTGCAGCAGATCGAGCGTATCCCGCAAGAGCTGAAAGACCTGTACGCCACTGCGTTCGAAGTCGAGACCAAGTGGATCGTCGATGCTGCCTCGCGTCGCCAGAAGTGGATCGACCAGGCGCAGTCGCTGAACCTGTACATTGCCGGCGCCTCGGGCAAGAAGCTGGACGTGACCTACCGCATGGCCTGGTACCGTGGCCTGAAAACCACCTACTACCTCCGTGCCCTGGCCGCGACCAGCACCGAGAAGTCGACCATCAACACCGGCAAGCTCAACGCCGTTTCCAGCGGTGGCGACAGCGCCCCGGTCCAGGCAGCCGGCCCAGCGCCAGTGCCGAAGGCCTGCGCGATCGACGAGCCTGACTGCGAAGCCTGCCAGTAAGGCCTGAATGCCGTGCGGGGTACCTACGGGTGCCCCGCGCGGCATTTTTGTATCCGCGCCCCGGAGAAACCTTGCCCTTTGCCCAGCGCTCGCGCGGCTCGGTAAAAGAACAGGACCTCTCAAAACAGGATGTAAGCCCATGGCGCGGAAAAAACTGGCAACTCGCAAGATTGGTCGCAATGCTGAAACCGGCCGTTTCACCTCGGTGGAACAGGCACGCAAGCACCCCAAGACACACATTGTCGAAACGCTGCACACGCACCGTAGCTAATGTGAGCTGGCCTCATCGCCGGCCAGCCCGCGATGGGGCCGATTCGGCTAGCACACCCCCTCAACAAAACACCATATGATGTGCCTAAAAATTTAAACTGGCACAACATATAGGTTGACGCTACACTCTCCCCCCGTAGAAGAAGCCACCTGTTTCGTGAACGGACGCACGCCAAACCGGTCGAAAAAGTTACCCTCGCCGGCAACACTCGCGCCCCGATCGAAGGTGAATTCCGGTATACTTTGCGCCCTCTGAAAAGAGCACCTATTTAATTGTCCTGGCCCCTCCCAGAGGCCTGGCCAGGTACAAGCCAGAACACATTCAGATGTAAACGAGAGTCAGCCTCTCGAGCTGTCCATTCGCCGTTACGGCCTTGCGTCAGGCATCACATTCTTAAAATCCAACCGGTTGCCCCAGGGCGACCCTCAAGCAGGAGCCAAACCATGCTGAGCTGGGACGAATTCGACAAAGAAGACGGCGAAGTAGCCGCCAAAGGCAACACCCCTGCGCAGGCCGCTGCCGCCGCCACCCTCGACAAGCTCGACAGCGCCGGTGGTGCCGCCGCCCTGGAGGCCCGTGCGGCCACCGCTTCTGACTCCGATGCCGTCAAACGTGCCAAGGCTGCCCTCGACGCCCTCGACGTTGCCGAAGGCCTGGCCGAGCTGGAAGGCTCCTCGGCCCGCGTTGCAGTCGATGAAAAGCGCATGATCAACTGCCGCGCCGACCTCAACCAGCTGGTACCGTTCAAGTACGACTGGGCCTGGCAGAAGTACCTGGACGGCTGCGCCAACCACTGGATGCCGCAAGAGGTCAACATGACCGCCGACATCGCCCTGTGGAAGAGCCAGGACGGCCTGACCGAAGACGAGCGCCGCATTGTCATGCGCAACCTCGGTTTCTTCTCCACTGCCGACTCGCTGGTTGCCAACAACCTGGCCCTGGCCGTGTACCGCCTGATCACCAACCCGGAGTGCCGCCAGTACATCCTGCGCCAGGCCTTCGAAGAGGCGATCCACACCCACGCCTACCAGTACTGCATCGAGTCGCTGGGCATGGATGAAGGCGAGATCTTCAACATGTACCACGAGATCCCGTCGGTCGCTAAAAAAGCCGCGTGGGGCCTGAAGTACACCCGCGCCATCTCCGACCCGGAATTCAACACCGGCACCGTCGAAACCGACAAAGAGCTGCTGCGCAACCTGATCGCCTACTACTGCGTTCTGGAAGGCATCTTCTTCTACTGCGGCTTCACCCAGATCCTGTCCATGGGCCGCCGCAACAAGATGACTGGCGTTGCCGAGCAGTTCCAGTACATCCTGCGTGACGAGTCGATGCACCTGAACTTCGGCATCGACGTGATCAACCAGATCAAGATCGAGAACCCGCACCTGTGGGATGCGGCGATGAAGGAAGAAGCGACCCAGATGATCCTGCAAGGGACCCAGCTGGAGATCGAATACGCCCGTGACACCATGCCACGCGGCGTACTGGGCATGAACGCAGCGATGATGGAGGACTACCTCAAGTTCATCGCCAACCGTCGTCTGACCCAGATTGGTCTGAAAGAAGAATATCCTGGGACTACCAACCCGTTCCCATGGATGAGCGAGATCATGGACTTGAAGAAGGAGAAGAACTTCTTTGAGACGCGGGTGATCGAGTATCAGACGGGTGGGGCGTTGAGCTGGGACTGATCGTCCGGGCTGAGCACCGAGAAGGCTGCCGATTGGCAGCCTTTTTATTGGCACTTCCGAAAACTCGAAAAACACCAGAGCTCACTTCACCAGGCACGCCGCTTAATCCATTTATCTTTGATATACTTTGACGCAAACTCAACCTCAGGAAACATGGTGCGAGAGTTTATATTTAACGCATCCAACTGCTTAACAATCGACCACTTCTTGTCAGCCGGCACAATTATTTTCCTAATATTAAACCCAACTGACTTCTCCAGCCCCTTGTACTTCAACAAGCCAGCAGCTATAAAAGCGCCTGACTGGGCTATCACTCGCCTATTATTTTTAGCAGGGTATACAAAAAAATACTTGAACAAATCCTCAGGCTTAGCCGAGTCTAGAAAGTACGGCTTTTCGATTCTAACAAACTGAGTGAGGCGCTTCATGGCAGCAAGCGCTCTAAAACCCTCTACATCATCTGAGCGCTCATCAAATTCTATAATAGAATTTTTCTCAACCTCGGAGAGCCTGGCCAAATTACAAACTAAACTGATGGAATCGCTATCTGAAAATTTCACGCGAACATTTCGAAAATCGAATATTAGGACCACGCCATTTTTATCTCGATGCTCCTCTTCGCAGCATGCGAAATACAAGCTTACAAGCGGATTTAGAGAAACATCCAGCAGACGAGTTGGCAGCCCATAGTGCTGAGCACGTACCAACTTATCAAACATCGCTTTATCACCATTAAACTCTGAAGGTGCCTCCAGCATGAGCTCACTAAACATGGCATATTCGGCGTCGCCCTGAAGCCCACGCAGGACTGATGGTTTCAGATCCCAACTAAGATCAGCCTGACCACGATAACAACGAACCGAGTTCCGATGTTTAGAACCGAGCCCAAAGACCTCATTCAAATAGGAGCTTACGTCCTTGACCCAGATATCATCGCGCAAATTCACCATCCAATCGTCCTTAACTCACCTATAGAAATTGTTATTTCCATTATTGATAGAAAATTCACCTCGAACAGCGAAGCCAGGCAATATCACAAAGCCATCATTCGCGCCAGATCCAATCACTCGATTGACTGCTGGGCTTTTTTTCATTAGCTTCCAATCATGCGCTTAAGAACGCTCACGCAGCGGAATCCCGTTCCCGTTAGCAACGGCTCTCCAGTTCAGGATGGCCAAACATGGACAGTCTCAAGACACCTACACTCTTCACCCGCCACCACCGCCCTCTCCACACGCTCTGGCTCGAATCCCAAGCCTGGTTCTGCGCCCACGAACTCGGCAGGCTGAGCGGTCACTTCTTCGACGAACACTGCATGCGCAAGCTCGACCCGGACCAGTACCGCACGGTGCCGCTAGTGCGCTATGGCAAATACCAGGAGACCACCATGGTCAGTGAGTCCGGGGCCTATACCTTGTTGGCGCATCACCATGTGCCAGAGAACCGCCATTTGCGCTGGTGGCTGACGCATGAGGTGGTGGCGGTGCTGCGTGATGCTCAGGCTGATGGGGCAGGCGATGCGCCGAGGCTGGGGCAGATGTGCTGGCCTGGTGGACGCAGCGCTACGTTGTTGTATTGGCAGAGTGAGCCTTGGGTGAAGATGCGGGATATGCCGGTGGTGCTGGCTGGGGAAGTTGAGCTGCCGGGGCCGGTGGAGAAGCGCAAATTGAGTTGGCGCGAGTGTGCGCAGCGGGCGCTGCGGATGCATGGGGTTTAGCGGGCGATTTTTACCTGTTCTGACCCTTTCGCGGGTGAACCCGCTCCCACACCGAACTCGGATGCCTGGACAGATTCCGTTAGCCTAAACAGCCTATGCGTGCTCTGCTAATGCGCGGTTCCGGCTATTGCAGAACCAGTGGGAGCGGGATCAGTCTACTGCCAGTCAGTGAGCCAATTGGGGCCGTTTTGCGGCCCTTTTTGGACAAGCTCTGCTGCTTTTGTAGGATTTTGATTCAACACTGCCCGCAAAAACCACACTCGCGGCCTTCTGGTTATCTGCCAGGGCTATTACACTGATTAGCAATCAATCTACGCGTGTGATCGAATCAGGAAAAGCTATGGCAATCTTGCGCGTAAACCAGCTTAGCGACGAGGCTATCGAGAATCTGGAGAACCAGATCCCAGAGATGGCTGCAGCTGCTACACGCCTTGCATATTTCCGGGCTGTTGCAGCGGGGCATACGGTTGTCGCCGTCGACAACAACCACATCATCGCAACCCACGCTGATGGCCATGTTGAAGTGCTTGCAGAAACCAAACCGAGCCTGAAGGTGAAGACCGGACAGCGCTTCACCGTGCGCAAGCTCAGTGGGCGCACCTAAGCTTCGCGTTTTTGCCGGCCCTAATGGTTCTGGCAAAAGCACCATCAAGGACCAGATTCCAGATCGGCTGGTCAACCTTTACGTCAATGCTGATGAACTTGAAAAGTCTGCCAAAACGACAGGGTTCATCGACCTGAGTGATTATGGCCTTGAGCTCAGCAGGCATTACGGACGTATCTCACCCAGCATCCATTGATCATAAGGGCAGGCCTGCAGGAGAGCGCAGGCCGGCTAACACTCGTAGGCCAAAAAATCGAATTCCGAGGCGTGGATGTAAATTCCTACCACGCTGCAGTCATTGCAGACCTCATCCGCCATCAATTGCTCGAACGCAGAATCAGCTTCACGTTCGAGACAGTGATGTCCTCTTCGGAGAAGGTTCGATTTATGGAAGCGGCTCAGCAGATGGGCTACCGGACTTACCTGTATTTCGTAGCCACCGACTCACCGCAGATCAATATTCTTCGGGTAGCAAACCGGGTCGATGATGGCGGCCATGACGTCCCGAGAGACAAAATTACCCAGCGCTATGCTCGAACACTCTCACTGCTTCCAGAGGCCATTTCCGCAGCAAATCGGGCTTATATTTTCGATAACTCCGGAGATGAGTCTGTCTTTCTTGCAGAGATTACTGATGGCGCAACGCTGGAGTTTCATCAGGACGACATGCCAGATTGGTTCATCAACGCCTACCTGAGCCGGGTTTGGGAATCTTGATGGACTGGCTGAAGGAGAGAGGCGCGCTGCGGCGCAGGTTCTGCTTGCTTGCATGAACTGCGAGGGCTAGGAAGCGCTCGATCTCATCCAGTCAGTCGCTCCGCAAATGAATAGGCCCCGCCCACGCCGACAAGAGGGGTACGGCACGACGAGGTGCCGGGACTGGACATGCCAGTCTACGTGGTCGAGGACGAGGCCAGATCTGAAGATAGCGCAGGGTAACGACAAGGTCCACAGGCGATTGGATTTGTAAACCATGTCTTCGTTTTACAGGCGTACGTCTGTGGGAGCGGGTTTGCCCGCGAAGCAGGTTACGCGATGGATGGCACCGGCTTTGCCGGTGTTCGCGGCTAAAGCCGCCCCTACAGGTGGTCGCGCTCGCTGCTGGGATAGTGCCTAGGACTACCTTAGTCGTAGTATGTCTCTAGAGGGCTCTCGGTAGAGCTTCCGCAGCCAGATTTTTGCCATCTTACCCCTAAATTGCCCAGCCATCAGCCGTTGACAGCCCTCCTCCCCCTTGCTAATAATCGCCCACAGTTGTACGACAACACATAACAAAAACAACAATCAGTGGACGAACTCATGTCGACATCCATCCCGCTACACCTACGCCTGTTGCATACCCCTCTTCCCCCGGCCAGCTCGCGTACTCCTGCCAATACGTAGCGCCCGGTTACCGCGTATTCACCCCTGGCCCTGACCGGCCCGTTATCTACCCGCCCCTGCCGCAGGCCGCTTGCGCGTGCCCGGTGGACGGGCTGCCACACCCTTAGGGAGCACAACAATAATGAAAATCTGCCACACCCTGCCCTTCGCCCTGCTTGGCGCCGGGGTTATCGCCGGCCTGCCGGGCACCAGCCTGGCAGCGGGATTTGTCGAGGACAGCAAGGCCACCCTCGGGCTGCGCAACTTCTACATCAACCGCAACTTCACCAACCCCAGCAACCCACAGAGCAAGGCCGAGGAGTGGACGCAAAGCTTCATTCTCGATGCCCGCTCGGGGTTCACAGAAGGGCCAATCGGCTTCGGCGTGGATGTGCTGGGGCTGTGGTCGGTCAAGCTCGACGGCGGTGGCGGTACCTATGGCACGGCGTTGCTGCCACGCCATGACGATGGCAAGCCTGCTGACGATTACGGGCGCCTGGCAGTGGCAGGCAAGGCCCGAATCTCCAAGACCGAACTGAAGATCGGTGAATGGATGCCGGTACTGCCGATTCTGCGTTCGGACGACGGGCGTTCGTTGCCACAGACGTTCCGTGGCGGCCAGGTTACCTCCAACGAAATCGCAGGGCTGACCCTGTACGGCGGCCAGTTCCGCGGCAACAGCCCGCGTAACGACGCGAGCATGGAAGACATGAGCTACGGCGGCGGCGTGTCGGACCGTTTCAACTTCGTCGGCGGCGAGTACAAGTTCAACCAGGACCGCACGCTGGTGGGGCTTTGGAATGCGGTGCTGAAGGACGTGTACCAGCAGCAGTACCTGCAACTGAGCCACAGCCAGCCGGTGGGTGACTGGACCCTGGGTGCGAACCTGGGCTACTTCCATGGCGACGAGGACGGCTCCGAACGCGCCGGGCAGCTGGACAACAAGACCTACTCGGGGATGTTCTCGGCCAAGTACGGTGGCAGCACCTTCTGGGTGGGGCTGCAGAAAGTCGATGGTGATACCTGGATGCGGGTGAACGGCACCAGTGGCGGGACCTTGGCCAACGACAGTTACAACTCCAGCTTCGACAATGCCAACGAGCGTTCGTGGCAGGTGCGCCATGACTTCAACTTCGTCACCGTCGGGGTGCCAGGGCTGACCTTGATGAACCGCTACATCAGCGGGCGCGATGTGCACAGCGGGGGGGTGACCGATGGCAAGGAGTGGGTGCGTGAAACGGAGCTTGCGTATGTGATCCAGAGCGGGGCATTCAAGGATTTGAGTGTGAAATGGCGTAACTCGTCGATTCGCCGGGATTACAGCACTAACGAGTTTGATGAGAACCGGTTGATCTTCAACTATCCGTTGTCGTTGCTCTGATCAAGACCTGCAGGTTTACCCGCGAATACGGTGGTGGCGGCGACGGTGAACGGCGGGTGGAGATTGGCCAGCAGGGCCGGCCCTTTCGCGGGTGAACCCGCTCCTACGACGGCCTGCACCCAACCACCGACCTGTGTCCACCCTCGATCTGGTGTAGGAGCGGGTTTACCCGCGAATACGGTAGCGGCGGCAACGGCGAACGGCGGGTGGAGATTGGCCAGCAGGGCCGGCCCTTTCGCGGGTGAACCCGCTCCTACACGACGGCCTGCGCCCAACCACCGACCTGTATCCACCATTGATCAGGTGTAGGAGCGGGTTTACCCGCGAATACGGTAGCGGCGGCAACGGCGAACGGCGGGTGGAGATCGGCCAGCAGGGCCGGCCCTTTCGCGGGTGAACCCGCTCCTACACGACGGCCTGCGCCCAACCACCGACCTGTGTCCACCCTCGATCAGGTGTAGGAGCGGGTTTACCCGCGAATACAGTGGCGGCGACAACGGCGAACGGCGGGTGGAGATCGGCCAGCAGGGCCGGCCCATTCGCGGGTAAACCCGCTCCTACGGGCGACCGCGCAGGCCTTTCGCATTTTCTTATCCGCGTAAAGGCCGGCAAAAGCCGCCCAAGCCTCATTGACAACACACAGAACCACCGCCAATAATTACCGAAGTCATACGACAACCTACAACAATTAATAACAAGAGCCGGCCATGACCACTACCCCCCTCAATCGCCTGCTGCTCACTGGAGCCGCAGGCGGCCTGGGCAAGGTCCTTCGCGAACGCCTGAAAGGCTACGCCGAGGTCCTGCGCCTTTCCGACATCAGCCCCATGGCGCCTGCTGCTGGCCCGCATGAGGAGGTCATCACCTGCGACCTGGCCGACAAGGCAGCGGTGCATGCCCTGGTCGAAGGCGTGGACGCCATCATCCACTTCGGCGGCGTTTCCACCGAGCACTCTTTCGAAGACATCCTCGGCCCCAACATTTGCGGCGTGTTTCACATCTACGAGGCGGCGCGCAAGCATGGGGTGAAGCGCATCATCTTCGCCAGTTCCAACCACACCATCGGCTTCTACCGCCAGGACGAGCGCATCGACGCGCATTCCCCGCGCCGCCCCGACAGCTACTACGGGCTGTCCAAGTGCTACGGCGAAGATGTCGCCAGCTTCTACTTCGACCGCTACGGCATCGAAACCGTCAGCATCCGCATCGGCTCGTCGTTCCCGCAGCCACAGAACCCGCGCATGCTCTGCACCTGGCTGAGCTATGACGACTTGGTGCAACTGATCGAACGTGGGCTATCGACGCCCGACGTTGGCCATACCATCGTCTACGGCGCCTCCGACAACCGCACCGTGTGGTGGGACAACCGCCATGCCGCGCATTTGGGCTATGTGCCCAAGGACAGCTCGGAAGCCTTCCGCGCAGCCGTGGAAGCCCAACCGGCGCCAGCTGCCGACGACCCGAGCATGGTCTATCAAGGCGGCGCCTTTACCGTGGCCGGCCCGTTCAACTGACCCCACGCACGCCAGGAGGCACGGCCATGAACTGTGAACTGATCGTCGACGCCCGCAACGGCACCGGCGAAAGCCCCGTGTGGCACCCCGGCGAACAGGCCCTGTACTGGGTCGACATTCCCGCCCGCGAGTTGCACCGCTGGCAGGCCGCCGATGGCGCGCACCAAGTATGGCAAGGCGACGAGATGCTCGCCTGCATTGCCCTTAGCGGCCAAGGCTGGGTGGCAGGCATGGAAAGCGGCATCTACCAGATTCAGGCCAACGCCGATGGCCGCCTGGATAGCCGCCTGCTTGCCAGCGTGCAGCATGCCCAGGGCGGGATGCGCTTCAACGATGGCCGCTGCGATCGCCAGGGCCGTTTCTGGGCCGGCACGATGCTGCTAGACATGCAGCAAGGCGCCCATGTGGGTGCGCTGTACCGGCATGACGGCGAAGGCCACCTGCACCTGCAGCAGGACGGCATGATCGTGCCTAATGGCCTGGCGTTCAGCCCCGACGGCAAACGCATGTACCTGTCCGACTCGCACCCCAACGTGCAGAAGGTGTGGGCCTTCGACTACGACACCGACAGCGGCACGCCGCACAACAAACGGCTGTTCGTCGACATGCGCGGCTACCCAGGGCGCCCCGACGGCGCCGCGGTCGACCAGGAGGGCTGCTACTGGGTCTGCGGCAACGACGCCGGGCAAGTTCACCGCTTCACCCCTGACGGGCGCCTCGACCGCTCGCTCAGCGTGCCGGTGAAAAAGCCGGCCATGTGCGCCTTTGGTGGCGCCAACCTCGACACCCTGTACGTCACCTCGATCCGCCCCGCGGGCATCGACCTCGGCGACCAGCCACTGGCTGGCGGGGTATTTGCCCTCAACCCTGGCACCAAGGGCCTGGAGGAACCTGCCTACCGGGGCTGAGCCCCACCGCCACAGCCACACTTGCACGCCCGAAACCGGATAATAAAAACCACGGAGTTTCATCATGACGTTCAAACGCAAGCTGCTTCTTGCAGTACTCCCGTTCGCCTTCAGCGTGGCCATGCCCGCCTCGGCGCTGGACATCAAGTTCGCCGAAATCCACCCGGCCGGCTACCCGACCGTGGTCGCCGAGCAGAACATGGGTAAAAAGCTGGAACAGGCCAGCAATGGCGATATTACCTTCAAGATGTTCGCCGGCGGCGTGCTGGGATCAGAGAAGGAAGTGATCGAACAGGCTCAGATCGGCGCCGTGCAGATGACCCGCGTCAGCTTGGGGATCGTCGGCCCGGTAGTGCCGGATGTGAACGTGTTCAACATGCCGTTCGTGTTCCGCGACCATGATCACATGCGCAAGATCATCGATGGCGAGATCGGCCAGGAGATCCTCGACAAGATCACCAACTCAGACTTCAACCTGGTGGCCTTGGCCTGGATGGACGGCGGCTCGCGCAGCATCTACACCAAAAAGCCGGTGCGCAGCCTGGAAGACCTCAAGGGCATGAAGATTCGCGTACAAGGCAACCCGCTGTTCATCGACATGATGAATGCCATGGGCGGCAACGGCATCGCCATGGACACCGGGGAAATCTTCAGTGCCCTGCAAACCGGGGTGATCGACGGCGCCGAGAACAATCCGCCGACCTTGCTTGAGCACAACCATTTCCAGAGCGCCAAGTACTACACCCTGACCGGCCACCTGATCCTGCCGGAGCCGGTGGTGATGTCCAAGACCACCTGGAACAAGCTCACTCCCGAGCAGCAGGTGCTGGTGAAAAAGGTCGCGCGCGAAGCACAGATGGAAGAGCGTGCGCTGTGGGACGCCAAGTCCGCCGCCAGCGAAGAGAAGCTCAAGGCTGCCGGTGTCGAGTTCATCACTGTCGATAAGAAACCGTTCTTCGAAGCCACCGCATCGGTGCGCGAGAAGTACGGCGCGCCGTACGCCGACCTGATGAAGCGTATCGACGCCGTCCAGTAATACCAGCCCCTTCCAAGACGACCTCGGCAGTGCGGCCGCCGCCGCCCTGCCGCTTTGGTGATGCCTATGAAATCGCTTTTCCTGAGCGTGAACGACACGCTGTACCGCAGTTGCATCTGGATCGCGGGCCTGTCGATCCTGGCCATGACGCTGATCATCCCGTGGGGCATCTTCGCCCGCTACGTGCTGGGTACCGGCTCCAGCTGGCCAGAGCCGGTCTCGATCCTGCTGATGGTGGTATTCACTTTCGTTGGTGCCGCCGCCAGCTATCGCGCCGGGGCGCATATGGCGGTGGGGATGATTACCGACCGGTTGCCGCCGCTGCAGCGCCAGCTGGTCGCCCTGCTGGTACAACTGCTGATGATCGTGGTGTGTGTGTTCATGACCTATTACGGCACCCGGCTGTGCATCACCACCTGGAACCAGTCGCTGGCCTCGCTGCCCGGCGTGCGGGTCGGCATGACCTACGCGCCGATCCCGGTCGGCGGCGTGCTGACGCTGGTGTTCGTGCTGGAAAAACTCCTGCTGGGCGATCAGAGCAACCGCAAGGTCGTGCGCTTTGACCTGGTCGAAGAAAACGAAGGAGCTGCGTAAATGGAAGCGTTCATTCTGTTGGGCAGTTTCATCGTACTCATTCTGATCGGCATGCCGGTAGCCTACGCCCTGGGCCTGTCGGCACTGATCGGCGCCTGGTGGATCGACATCCCGCTGCAGGCGATGATGATCCAGGTGGCCAGTGGGGTTAACAAGTTCTCGCTGCTGGCGATTCCGTTCTTCGTGCTGGCCGGCGCGATCATGGCCGAAGGCGGCATGTCGCGGCGGCTGGTGGCCTTTGCCGGGGTGCTGGTGGGCTTCGTGCGTGGCGGGCTGTCGCTGGTCAACATCATGGCCTCGACCTTCTTTGGCGCGATTTCCGGCTCGTCGGTGGCCGATACCGCCTCGGTGGGCTCGGTGCTGATCCCGGAGATGGAGCGCAAAGGCTACCCGCGTGAATTTTCCACCGCCGTGACCGTCAGTGGCTCGGTGCAGGCGCTGCTGACCCCGCCCAGCCACAACTCGGTGCTGTACTCGCTGGCGGCGGGCGGCACGGTGTCGATCGCCTCGCTGTTCATGGCGGGGGTGATGCCCGGCCTGCTGCTGAGCGCGGTGATGATGGGCCTGTGCCTGTTGTTCGCCAAGAAGCGCAACTACCCCAAGGGCGAAGTCATCCCACTGCGCCAGGCGCTGAAGATTGCGGGTGAGGCGCTGTGGGGCCTGATGGCCATGGTGATCATCCTCGGCGGTATCCTGTCGGGGGTGTTCACCGCGACCGAGTCGGCAGCGGTGGCGGTGGTGTGGTCGTTCTTCGTGACCATGTTCATCTACCGCGACTACAAGTGGCGCGACCTGCCCAAGCTGATGCACCGCACCGTACGGACCATCTCCATCGTGATGATCCTGATCGGCTTTGCCGCTAGCTTCGGCTACGTGATGACGCTGATGCAGATCCCGTCGAAGATCACCACGGCGTTCCTGACCCTGTCGGACAACCGCTACGTGATCCTGATGTGCATCAACTTCATGCTGTTGCTGCTGGGCACGGTGATGGACATGGCGCCGCTGATCCTGATTCTTACCCCGATCCTGCTGCCGGTGATTACCGGTATCGGCGTCGACCCGGTGCACTTTGGCATGATCATGCTGGTAAACCTGGGGATCGGCCTGATAACGCCACCGGTGGGCGCGGTGCTGTTCGTGGGCTCGGCCATTGGCAAGGTGAGCATCGAGTCGACGGTGAAGGCGCTGCTGCCGTTTTACCTGGCGCTGTTCCTGGTGCTGATGGCAGTGACTTACATTCCAGCGATCTCGCTGTGGCTGCCTAGCGTGGTGCTGTAATTATGACCGGGGGCCGCTTGGCGGCCCCTGGGCTCTTGCAAATGGATCCTGCACATGGCTGTCCCCTCCTCTGCCGTACCCCTGTTCCCACGCAAGCTGGCCATCGCCCTGCTGGCCCTGCTGGCCTGTTCGTTCGCCGGCAACCATGTCGCTGCGCGCATTGCCTTCGATGACGGCACCGGCGTGTTGCTGGCCATTCTCTGTCGCTCGGGCATCACCTTCCTGGTACTGGCCGGGCTGCTGTTGTGGCAACGTCAGGCCCTGGCCCTGCCCTCTGGTGCGCGCCGCTGGCAGCTGCTGCTCGGCGTGCTGATTGCCACCCAGAGCCTCTGCCTGTACTCGGCGGTGGCGCGTATTCCGGTGGCTCTGGCACTGCTGGTGGGCAACACCTTCCCGATGCTGTTGGCACTGCTCACCTGGGCGCTGGGCGGTGCACGCCCCACAGGCCGCACCGTGCTGTTCATGGGCCTGATCCTCTGCGGCCTGGTGCTGGCGCTGGATATACCGGCACACCTGGCCGACAGCGGCGCGGCGAACCCACACTGGGCGATGGGCGTCAGCCTGGCGTTCGGCGCTGCCTGTGCCTTTGCCTGCGCGTTGTGGATCACCGACCACAAACTGGCTGCCGTGCGCGGCCCGGTGCGTAGCCTGCTGACCCTGCTTATCGTGTTTTCCAGCATGCTGGTTGCAGGTGCAAGCGGGGTGATGCCATCCGGTTTGTCGCTGCCTGGCACCAGCAGTGGCTGGGCAGCCCTGGCCAGCCTGGTGGTGCTGTATGGCCTGGCGTTCACCTTGCTGTTTGTCTGCGTACCACGCCTGAACATGGCGCAGAACGCGCCGGTGATGAACGTCGAACCCATCGCCACCTTGCTGCTGGGCTGGGCTTTGCTCGATCAACAACTGGGCACCCTGCAATTACTCGGCGGCGCCGTGGTGGTGTGCGGCATTGTGCTGCTGACTTACCGGCGGGCCAGTTGAATGGCATTCTCGAAGGAGCCTTGCATGGCGATGACCGAACTGCACCTGCAGGACCGCCTGACCCGCCTGAGCCTGGCCCCGGAGCTCGGCGCCAGCCTGGTCAACTGGCAGGTAAAAGCCACAGGGCAGGCGCTGCTGCGCCATTCCGATGCGGACGCCTTGGCCAGCGGCACACCGCGGCGGCTGGCCTGCTACCCGCTGGCGCCTTGGTCCAATCGCATTGGCGAGGGTGGCTTCGCCCGGCCCGAGGGCTGGCAGGCACTGGCGCCCAATACCGGGCACGACCCTTACCCGATCCATGGCAGTGCCTGGCAGCAGGCCTGGCAGGTGGAGCATCACAGTGAACAGCGAGCACGGCTGGCGCTGGACAGTGCTATGCCGTTTGCATACCGGGCCACGCTGGATGTGCACCTGCATGAGGGTTGCCTGAACCTGGACCTGCATGTGACGCATCTGGATGAGGCGGCCAACTGGTACGGGTTGGGGCTGCACCCTTACTTTCCGCGGTATCCCGATACCAGGCTGTATGCGGCAGCGCGCAAGGTGTGGCTGGCCGAAGAGGGGCGGTTGCCGTCGTACCAGGCCGAGGTGCCGGAGCAGTGGAGGTTTGAACCATTGGGCAGCCTGCCACAGACGGTGGTCGATCACGCTTTCAGTGGCTGGCCGGGGGAGTGTGTGATCGACCAGCCGGGGGCGGGCTATCGATTGGCGTGCAGCGCCAGCGGGGCTGAGCACTTCTTGCTGTTCTGTCCGCAAGGGCAAGGTTTTTTCTGCTTTGAACCGGTTAGCCACCCCATCAATGCGCATCACTTGCCAGGGCGGCCGGGGCTCAGGATGTTGCAGCGGGGGGAAACGATGAGCCTGGGGTTCAAGATGCAATATCGGGCTCTGTAACCGAGTTGCCTGTTACTGAGGCTGCTTGGCAGCCCTGAATTCTACCCCGGCGGCGCCGCTGTCATCGTACGGTCTCAGTCCAGCTGTTGGGCCCGAAGCGCCTGCGCCAACATGTCGATAAACGACCTGACTTTCGCCGAGCCGTACTTGCTTTCGCGGTGCAGCACATGAATCGGCCAAGGGGCCTCCTCATACTCGGCCAGAATCACCTGCAACTGGCCGCTGGCCAGTTCATCTGCCACCTGATACGACAGCAACCGCGCAATCCCCAGCCCGCCGCTGGCGGCAGCGATCGCCCCGTCATTGCTGGTGACCGTCAGCCGCGGCTTCATGCGCACCAGGGTTGGCTCGTCGGTCACCCCGAAGCGCCAGCCCGCACGCGGCGACAGGTTGGTGGTGCCGATCACCGCATGCCCGGCCAGGTCCGACGGGTGCTTTGGCACGCCATGGCGCGCCAGGTACTCGGGCGCGGCACACAGCATGCGCCGCACCCTGCCCACCCGCAGCGCCTTCAGTCCGGAGTCGGGTAACGGGCCGATGCGCACGGCCACGTCCATACCCTCCTCGACCATGTTCACTACCCGGTCGAGGAAGTAGGCGGAAACATCAACTTCCGGATACTGCTGCAGATAACGGACGATGCACGGCATGACGAACTTCTTGCCGAACAGAATCGGCGCGGTGACCGCCAGGTCGCCCTTGGGTGTGCCGTTGATGCCAGCGGCGGCTTCGTTGGCCTCGTGGATGCTGGCAAGGATGTGCCGGGTGTCTTCCAGGTAACGGCCCCCCGCCTCGGTCAGGCGCACGCTACGCGTGGTGCGCAGCAGCAGCTTGACCCCGAGTTGATCCTCCAGGGCACTGACGGCGCGGGTGACAGCGGCCGGGGAGATGTCCAGACGGCGGGCGGCGGCGGCGAAGCTTTCCAGTTCGCCAACAGCGACGAACACCTTCATCAGGTGGATCTGGTCCATGCGGGCTCCTGGGGGCTCTGAGGTAGCGCGATTATCATTGATCTCGGTGAATTGTGTTACCTGAACCGGACTCATCGACGGTACGCCAGCGCCCATAGGAATGGGTATCAGTCTGGCAGCGGGCTTGCCCGCGAAGAGGCCGGCACAGGTAAATCAGGCATCCAGCACCAACGCCTGACCGCCCTCCTCCACCCTCGCCGGCACAGCGCAACAAATCAGCACTGCCCCTGCCTCCGGTAGCTCGGCAGGCGGGTTGGGATAATGCACCTGGCCACTTACCAGGCGGGTCTTGCAAGTGCCACATGAGCCACCCCGGCAACTGAATTCCGGCGCCAGCCCACGCGCCTCGGCCAGCTCCAGCAGCGTGCCTGCACCGGGGGTCCAACGCGCCTCCTTGGCCGAGGCCGCAAAATACACCGGCACGGGTTCATCGGCAGCAGGCGGCTGCTGCAATGTCGGCCGGTCTGGGTTGCTGTGCCGCCGCAGCGTCGAGGGGCCAAAAGCTTCGGCGTGAATCCGCGCGTCCGGCACGTTCAGCCCGCGCAGCCCTTCATACATGTCCTGGGTGAAGCTGCCGGGCCCGCACAGGTAAAAATCGTAGTCGTCCAGCGCCAACGTTGCCTTGACCTGCTCGATACCCAAACGGCCGGCAAACTGGTAATCAGGGCCGACCAGCGCATGCGCCTCTGGCTGGCTTAGGGCGCAATGCACGCGAAGCATGCCAGCAGCCCGTTGCTGCAATTCGGCCAGTTCCTGGCGGAACGGCAGGTCGGCAAGGCTACGTGCGCCATGGAACAGATGAATGCGCCGAGCCTGCCCAGTACTGACTTGCTCGCGCAGCATGGCCAGCAACGGCGTGATACCCACGCCCGCGCCGATCAGCACCAGCGGCCGCGCGCTTTGCTGGTCGAGCGTGAAACTGCCCATCGGTGGCCGCACGTTCAACACATCGCCGGCCCCGAGGCGCTCATGCAGAAACCGCGACACCGGGCCCTGTGCCTTGACGCTTATGCGCAAGTAGCCATCGGCAGGTGCGCTGGAGAGGCTGTAGGTGCGGATCAGCGCCGCCTCGCCATCGCGCTGCACTTGCACGGGGAGATGCTGCCCTGGGGCAAAGGCCACGCGGCTACCTGCCGGTGGTTCAAGGTAGAACGAGCGGATATCACGGCTTTCCTGCTCCACCCGCAGCACACGCCAGGCCTGCCATTGACGCTGATGCTGGCGCTGCTGCTGACGTGCCTCAGCCTCGGCCCAGGTACCGGTCATCAGGCTGGTCGGCGCATACTCCTTGAACGCCCAGCGCAGGGAAACAGCAGCCGGGCGCCACACAACCTGTTCCACATCCAGCATCCATAACCGCTCGGCGCCCTCGAAGGCCGGGATGTCCGGGCTGTCGAGCAGCAGTTCGGTACGTCCGTTGACCTGCAGCACATTGCCATTGTTGAAGTCGATAAAAAGCAGGCCTGCCCTTGGGTTCACCAGCAAGTTGCCCAAGGTATTGAAATGCAGGTTGCCAGCATAGTCAGGGATGATCAGGCGATTGTCTTCAACCTTGACGAAACCCGGCCGGCCGCCGCGATGGGAAACATCCACCGAGCGCTGGCCATTATCGTGCTCGACATAGCTGGCGACGAAGAACGTATCGGCCGCTTCGATCACGCTGATGGCCGTGGCATCGAGCGTTGGCGCATCGACGCGCTTTTGCGCAGGTTCATCCACGCGGCTGTATTCGCGCAACTGGATGTACTGCGGGCAGTTGCCGAACGACTGCTCCACGGTTACCCGAAGCTGGCCCTGTGCAGCTTGGTGGATCTGCCCGTTGATGCGGTTGCGCCGACGGGTATGCAACTCAATACCGAGCAGCCCGACCGCTTGCCCGGCTACCAAACCAGGGGTAGCGGGGTCATCAGCCGCCAGCATCGTGTCGATCATCAGTTGCCGAGGGTCGGGCGAGCTGACGAACCCTTCAGGCCCTTCCAGCAGGGTGGCCCAAGGCCGCCCTTGGGGGTCCACGCTGGCAGCCACCATGAACGGCAACTGGTGGTAGAAAATACGGTGCTGGTCGGGCATGTGGTCACGGATGACCTTCTGCCCGAACGCCTCCATGCGCTCTGCAACACCAACCTTCTCTTGCAGGGTTTTCTCGCCCGCATGCCAGGGCGAGGGGCGGTGGTCGGGAGACTTTTGCATGGCGGCGTTCCTCGCGATGGCGGGTAATCAGGCGCTGGTCTGCAGCCCGATCATGGTGCGTGGCATGGGCACGAAGCCAGGCAACGCCTCGATGCGGGCCAGCCAGCTGCGCACGTTGGCATAAGGCTCCAGCGACACGTTACCCTCTGGCGCGTGGGCGATGTACGAGTAGTTGGCGACATCCGCAATGGTAGGTGTGCTGCCCGCCAGGAAGGGCGACTGGGCCAGTTCGGCGTCGATCACCTTGAGCAGGGTGTGGGCGCGGGCGATCACTTCGTCGGTATTGAACGACGCGCCGAATACCGTGACCAGGCGTGCAGCAGCAGGGCCAAAGGCCAACGGGCCGGCGGCGACCGACAGCCAGCGTTGCACGCGCGCAGCAGCAGCGGGCTCTTCGGGCAGCCAGGTGCCGTTGTCGTACTTTTTCGCCAGGTAGACGAGGATGGCATTGGAATCGGCGATTACCGTGCCGTTGTCATCGATGACCGGCACCTGGCCAAACGGGTTGAGGGCGAGAAACTCTGGCTGCTTGTGCGCGCCTTTGGCCAGGTCGACGAACACCAGCTCGGTGGGCAGGTTCAACAGCGAAAGCATCAGCTCGATGCGGTGGGCGTGGCCGGACTTGGGGAAGTTGTAAAGCTTGATCGGGTTCGACATGGGCTTGGCTCCTGGTCAGCACCGGGTTGGGCTGATGGAGCACATGCTGCACTGATTCGGCTCACAGCAGAATCAGTGCGCTGAGGAAACCATAATTTCGCGTAGCGGAATAATACCGTAGGACCTGTCCGCCCGTTCCTGGTCGGTTATCAGGTGGTCACTGACTTCAATTAACTGGGCGGTGGAAGCGGTAAAGCTGGCGCGCAGCCTCGATCACGTGTGGCACATAGGCCTGGATATCTTCAACACTCAGCTGGTCCAATAGTTCGAAGTTATCCTCCAGCCCGTGCAGCGAGATGGCCTTGAGCAATTGGTCCTGCTCTGGTGGCAACGCGCCCCAGCCGGCGATCTGAGTCCCGCGCATGTAGCCAAAGCACCACTCTTCCATCACGATCACTGTGCCCTGATCGTCTTCGCTTTCCTCGAACAACGGCTCGAACTGGTCGACGTTGCCGCTCAACTCTTCGGCCACCTGACTGGCGTAGCGCAGCATCAACGCCACGTAGGCTTCTTCATGTGCCGGCTTCTTGAACTTTGGCACCTTGCCACCGGCCACTGCGGGCAACCAGTGTTCAGGGGTGACGGTGGTCGGCGAGCTGGCCAGTGCAGTGAAAAAGCCGTTGAGCTCGGCCAGGTTCAGTACCGAGTAGTCATTGCCGTAGGTAATCAGCAGGTCCGCCAGGCGGTGGAGTTCTTTTTCGCTGAGTGGGGGAAGCATGAGGATGGGTCCTGAAAGCAAAAGTGTGTGCACCCTAGCACAGTAGTGGCCGAAGGGCTGCCCGCGCCTCCAGCTACGCGGGCAGATCACTCAACGCGGCAACCAGCTGTGCAATTGATGCTGCCTGCCAGCGCCGATCAACAGCCACAACAGTATGCGGCACTTGCGCGGGCACAGTTGCCCCGCCATGTGTACGCCCTGGCGCTGCAAGTCGATCTCGCCCCCCGCAAAACCGTAGGATGCCAAGGCGGTGGGACCGCTGCCGGTGCGGGTGGCGACGATCACTGGCAGGGTCGGTACGAGCGTGCCCAGCGCGTTGGCCCAGCTACTGGAGACATGCCCTGCACCAAAGCCGGCGATGACCAGCCCCTCGTAGCCCAGCGAGGCAACGGCCTGCAACAACGCGGTGTCAGCGCCAAGGCAGGCTTCCAGCAAGGCAACGCGGTGATCGGTGCATTGCGGTAGCGGTAGCACTTCCCGGTGAGCTGGTGGATGGCGATACACCACAACGCCCTCCACCACGTCGCCGATCGGGCCACTTCCGGGTGACTTGAACGCGGTGAGGGCCAGGCTGGCCGTCTTGCGGACATTGGCTGCGCAGTGAATCTGGTCATTCATCACCACCAGCACGCCACGCCCACGACTGCCTTGAGCCAAGGCAACGTGTGCCGCCGCCAGCAGGTTCGCCGGGCCATCATTGCCCGGCTGGCTGGCCGCGCGCATGGCACCGGTCATTATCAACGGTGCCTCGGAAGACCAGAGCAGATCGAGAAAAAAAGCCGTTTCCTCAAGGCTGTCGGTACCCTGGGTCAATATGACCGCCTGCGCTCCGCCCTCCACCGCGCGTTGCGCCCAGAGCAATACTTCGAGCAGTTCTGCAAAACCCATCGAAGCACTGGGCAACAGCCCAAGCGTGGCAGCTTCGACGTGAGCCATTTCGGACAATTGCGGCACCTTGGCCAGTTGTTCCTCACAGCCAAGCTTGGGCTTGACGCCTGACCCGCCATCACCCGCCTGCATGCTCACGGTTCCCCCCAGGCTGGCAATGGCTAGCCTTGGCAGTTTCGTTTCCGCTTTCATACATTACCTCCTGCAAGTACCCCCACCACTGGCACGATCGCCAACGTACTGATGGCCATGGACATCACATTGCCAATATAACCATGCATGTAGGCCGGCAGGCGCTGGGTGATTGCAACGGCCAACGGCGGGGCCATTAATGCACCCAGTACCGCACTGGCCACAATCACTTGCCAGCTGCCACCATGAGCAAGCACTGCGGCCGGAACGATCGAGACGATAGGGATGTACGTGGGGTACCACCCTCGTGCCTGCCACTGACGCCGCCAGAACACCACACCGACCAAAGACGCCAGCGCCTGGCCGGTAATTATCGGTATCAGCAACAGAGAGCCATATGCCGGTGCAGCGGGTGCCAGTACATAAGCCAGGCATGCGCCCAGTAATAGCCCAAGGCTGGCCCACTCATTGCCAAGGAATGGCGCCTCGCTGAAATCTGCCAGCACACGGCGCAAGGTCCAGATCACGCCGTAATCGGGACGCCCTGCCACGGGCTCGGCAGCAACAGGTTTGTGGCTGGGCCTGACCCATGAAGGGAAGCGCTTACACAGTATGAACGCCGCCAGGCTCGCCAATGCCATGCCACTGACATTGCCGACCACCACCGGCAGTTGCAGCGGGTAGCACAGATAGTTGACCAGCAGCAGGCTTGCAGGAGTAACGAGCAGTGCGCCAAGAACCGCGCCTGTTATCGCTACCCGCCAGCCCGCCCCGAACAGCAGCACCGTCGCAGCCGGCAACGACACGAACGCAACAAACGTCGGTTGCCAGGTGCCGCTGGCCAGGGTCCAACCCCACAAAGCGTGGCTGAGCAGCAGGCCCAGCAGCGAGCTCGCGAACACCCAGGGCCACAAGCCGCTGCCATAGCAGATGGCGAAACCCTGCCATCGGTAGCCACGCATATGGGCCCAATGCCCCAGGCAAGCCCCAAGCAGCAACCCCAGGGCAGGGAGTTCATGCTTGTAGAACGCCACTTCGCTGATATCACCGACTATCCAGCGCAAGCGGCTCAGTGGCTGATCGAGCGTGGCAGCCAGTTGCGCGTAATCCGGCCAGTTGCCGTATATGACACTGGCAACCAGCAGTATCAGCAGGCAGGCAAAGATCAACAGCGGCGATTGCCGTCGGTTCGGCAAGAGTAATGTGCTCATTGGCAACTCCTCAGCGCGGCATCGGGGAATGCAGGCGATAGCCAAGGGTTGCGTCATAAAGGTCGGTACGCCGATCTCGCGGCAGATCGTTGAGGGCGTTCCAGATCGGGGCCGAACGTGCACTGCTGAGGTCTATATCGGCATACAGGATGCCCTCCTCCTCTGCGCTTGCCACCTCCCCAATTGGCCAGCCATTGGTGCCGGCAATCAGTGAGCAACCGAGGAAGCGCCCGCCCCGCTCCTCGCCGATACGGTTGGCGGCGGCGATATAGACGTTGTTGACATGCGCAGCCGTCATGGTCAGGTAGGTAGCCATGCAGCGCCCTGCTTCATCAAACAGCGGCGGCGGCGTCCACACCCAGTTGTTCAGGCTGCAGATGATGTCGGCGCCCTGTGCAGCCATCAATCGGGGCACTTCCGGGAACCAGATATCCCAGCAAATCAGCAGGCCGATACGGCCAATCGGCGTTTCAAACACCGGGAAGCCCAAGTTACCCGGGGTGAACCAGAGCTTTTCCTCGTTCCACAAATGCGCCTTGCGGTAGTGCCCGAGCAAACCCTCAGGGCCGAACAATACAGCGCTGTCGTAAAGCTTCAACCCGTCACGTTCGGCGAAACCCGCAGCCAGGTAAACCTGATGCTCCCTGGCAAAGTCCGCCCAGGCTTGCAAGCTGTGCCCATCGTGCAGCGTTTCAGCATGGGCATAGGCTTCGGCACGGGATTGAAAGGTGTAGCCAGTGTTGGCCAGCTCGGGCAACACGATGAGATTGGCGCCTTCATGCGCTGCACGTCTGGCCAATGCCAGACCTCTGCTCAGGTTTCCATCGCAATGTTCGAGCCCGACCTGCGGGTCGTACTGGATGACGGCGAGACGTACAGGGCTTACGGCAGAGCGGTGTTCAGACATGGCGGCTTCCTTTTTATGGTTGTTTTGGAAGGGCGCCAGTAAACCGGGGTTGGGCGAAAGAGCGACAGTCGGGCAGTTCCTATGGCGTTGCAGGACTCAGGAATTGATGGAGTAGGAAACGCCCCACAAGAACGCCCGAGCGCTGCTATTTCCCAACTTGGTAATGTGGGTAGTGCGCCAGGCTGAAGCCACCAGTGAATGACGACGATCGGTCATCCAACGCTGTATGCGGATGTTTCGAGAATCGATGAACGGCGAGATGGGAGGAGGTTGTTACTTGTCACCAGCCGGCGGCCGCAGGCTATAGAGCCTGCGACTGCCGGACCATGTGGCATTGCTTTGCGATTGTTTACACCGCCAGCGCGCGCTCACGCAGCTCGCTGTTGAGGATGCGGTCGTTCTCGCTGTAATCGACCGGGCAGTCGATCACGTGCACGCCTGGGGTCTTGATGCAGTGCTCCAGCAGTGGCAGCAGGCCTTCGGCGCTTTCCACGCGGTGGCCGTTGGCACCGTAGGCTTCAGCGTACTTGACGAAGTCCGGGTTGCCGTAGTCCAGGCCGAAATCGGTGAAGCCCATGTTGGCCTGCTTCCAGCGGATCATGCCGTAGCCATCATCACGCAGGATCACCACGGTGATGTGCATGCCCAGGCGTACTGCGGTTTCCAGCTCCTGGCTGTTCATCATGAAGCCGCCGTCGCCGCATACCGAGATCACCGGGCGGTCCGGGTACACCAGGTGCGCCGCCATGGCCGACGGCAGGCCAGCGCCCATGGTCGCCAGGGCGTTGTCCAGCAGCACGGTGTTCGGCTTGTGCGCCTTGTAGTTACGGGCGAACCAGATCTTGTAGATGCCGTTGTCCAGGGCAACGATACCTTCGGACGGCAACACGCGACGGATGTCGGCAACCATGCGCTGCGGGTAGACCGGGAAGCGGTTGTCGTCGCCACCTTCGGCGATCTGCGCTTCGTTGGCTTCACGGATCGCCATCAGGCGGGTGAAGTCCCAGTGCGAAGTCTCGGTCAGCGCTTCGCCGATCTGCCACACGGCGTTGGCGATGTCGCCGATCACTTCCACTTGCGGGAAGTACACCGCATCGACTTCGGCGGAGCGGAAGCTGATGTGGATGACTTCGGTGCCGCCACGGACCATGAAGAACGGCGGCTTTTCGATCACGTCGTGGCCGATGTTGATGATCAGGTCGGCCGCTTCGATGGCGCGGTGGACGAAGTCACCAGACGACAGCGCAGCGTTCCCCAGGAAGCGCGGGTGACGCTCATCGACCACGCCTTTACCCATCTGGGTAGTGATGAACGGGATACCGGTCTTGTCGATCAGCTGCTTGAGGACCTTGGCGGTCATCTTGCGGTTGGCGCCGGCACCGATCACCAGGATCGGGCTGCGAGCCTTCTGCAGTTTGTCTACAGCGGCTTCGATGGCCACGTGCTCGGCCAGCGGGCGGCGGTGCAGGCTGCGCGGGATCGGCAGGGCGTCGGTTTGCTCGGCGGCGATGTCTTCCGGCAGCTCCAGGTGCACGGCGCCCGGCTTTTCTTCTTCAGCCAGGCGGAAGGCTTCGCGCATACGCGCCGGGATGTTGTCGGCGGAGGCGAACTGGTGGGTGTACTTGGTGATGGGGTCCATCATGCCGCACACGTCGATGATCTGGAAGCGGCCCTGCTTGGACTTCTTGATCGGCTTCTGGCCGGTGATCATCATCATCGGCATGCCGCCCAGGTAGGCGTAAGCACTAGCGGTCACCAGGTTGGTCGCACCAGGGCCCAGGGTCGACAGGCTGACGCCGGTCTTGCCAGTCAGACGGCCGTAGGTGGCAGCCATGAAACCTGCAGACTGCTCGTGACGGGTCAGTACCAGCTTGATCTTCGACTTGCGCAGGGATTCGAGCAGGTCGAGGTTTTCTTCACCGGGAATGCCGAATACATACTCGACACCTTCGTTTTCCAGGCATTGCACAACGACATCGGCGGCCTTGGCCATCTTGCTTGCTACCTCAAGTGATGGGACGGTGGAAGTCCAGAAATGCGCAGCACGGTACGCTGGCATCGCTCGGTCCAGAGGCAAGGAGTGCCCTGAATCAAAGTCTTGACGTAGGGTGGGCATAGGAAAGTCACGTTGTTGTGACTGCAATATTGTCGCAGAGCTGCAATGGCGTCTTTGCAGAAGCAACTTTGAACGCCAGTGCGATCATTGTGGGAGCGGGCGTGCCCGCGAAACAGGCGGCGCAGTGGATGGCACGGGCTTCGCCCGTGTTCGCGGGGCAAGCCCGCTCCTACAGTGACCAGTGCCAGGTTGCAGACGTGTGCCTGGCCGCAGGCGTGTGCGAGGCTTGAAGGTTTCTCAGACCACAAAGACAAAACCCCTACCTGCATGCGCAGATAGGGGTTTTGCGAAATTAATCTTGACGATGACCTACTCTCACATGGGGAAACCCCACACTACCATCGGCGATGCATCGTTTCACTGCTGAGTTCGGGATGGGATCAGGTGGTTCCAATGCTCTATGGTCGTCAAGAAATTCTGTAGCCAGAATGTCCAGATGGACATTCTGT